>JAYTTH010000213.1:0-6796 GCA_043745515.1 Pseudobdellovibrionaceae bacterium
CTTAGGTGTAAAACGATTTGGCGGCGAGAAAGTTTTAGCGGGAACAATTCTAGTAAGACAGCGTGGAACAACATTCCACGTAGGTAATAACGTACGAGCGGGCAGAGATTGGACAATCTATGCTACAATCGAAGGCGTAGTTAAGTTTGAAAGAGAGACAAAACAAAAGCTTAAAGTTTCTGTTTACCCTGTAGCCGGCTAGGCGCCCCCGGCTAGGCGCCCCCGGCTAGGCGGAACAGTTTTTTAACATATAGTTTTTACAAAGGGAGTTTTTAGCTCCCTTTTTTCATTTTATCCTATTAAAACCCAGAGAGTTAAATTAGTAAGCAGTGCACAATTTTGCCTAGGTCGTTATGAGATTTATTGATGAAATTAAAATAGTTATAGGTTCGGGTCACGGTGGTGGCGGCAGTGTTAGTTTTCGTCGCGAGGCAATGACTCCGCGAGGAGGCCCTGATGGCGGCGATGGTGGCAAGGGCGGCAATCTAGTATTGCGTGCCACTCCACACTTAAATTCTCTTGTTGATTACCGCGCCAACAAAAAATACATCGCGCAGAGTGGGCAGCCGGGCGGTGCCGCTCGGTGTTTTGGAGCCGATGGACAGGATATGGTTCTTTTGTTGCCTCAGGGAACTGTCGTTAAAAATATGGATGGCCAAATTTTAGCAGACCTTGCGGAAATGGATGAAGTTATTTTGTATAAAGGTGGGCGAGGCGGAAAAGGAAATCACTTTTTCAAAACCTCAGTAAATCAAGCGCCAGAACATGCTCAGCCCGGAGAAGAGGGCGTGCAGATGGAAGTGGCATTAGAATTAAAATTAATTGCCGACGTTGGAATTATTGGCTTTCCTAACTCGGGAAAGTCTACGCTAATTTCAAGAATCTCGGCGGCGAAACCAAAGATTGCGGATTATCCATTTACAACTCTCACTCCAAATTTGGGAGTTGTAAAAGTTGCCGATTTTAAATCGTTCGTGGTTGCCGATATCCCAGGACTTGTAAAAGGCGCGCATCAAGGTGTTGGTCTTGGGATTCAGTTTCTAAAACATATTGAAAGAACCAAATTCTTTGTTCACATGGTAGACGCATCGGGACTGTCTCAGCGCGACCCTCTGCAAGATTATGAAGATATTAATAATGAATTAAAAATGTATGACGAAGCTAACAAAGACAAAGAAGGATTTTTTCCATTAGCGGAAAGAACTCAATTTGCAGTTCTTAATAAGATCGACACGTTATCAGAAAATGATTTAGCTAAAATGAAATCAGAGTTTCAAAAACGATTTAACGTAAAGCCGATCACTGTCTCTGCCTTCACTGGAAAAAACATCCAAGGGTTGGTTGAGTTTGTAACTCAAAAATTAAATAGCCAGGAAACAGCAAGCTTATGAAAATAGGATTATTCGGCGGCACATTCAATCCGCCCCATTTAGGACACTTAAACAGTATTGAAACCGTTCGCAGAAAAATGGGTTTAGATAAAGTTTTTATCGTTCCGAGTTTTCAAAACCCGCTTAAGAAAGAAGTCGACGGTCCTAGCCCAGAACATCGGCTAAACATGCTCAAAGCCATGATTTACAGTTATGAAAAACACTACGAAATCGACACACAAGAGCTGACCCGCAAAGGCATGAGCTACACCAAAGATACAGTTGCGGAATACCGAAAGTCCTTTGAGCCTAAAGAATTGTACCTTATCGTTGGCGGTGACAACTTACAGACATTTGACAAGTGGAAAGACTACAAGAAAATATTAGGGGACGTAAATTTAGTTGTCACCACCCGGCCTGGATACGATATTCCGTTAGATAAAGAATCTTTGCCCAAATTTTTGAAAGACATAACTGCCGATATCGAATTTAACTTTATTGAACTCACGACGGGCAGAAGTATTCAGTTTGTAACTTTGGATGATATTGAAATCTCGTCGACCGAGTTGCGCAAAAAATTGCGAACGGGTCGGCCAGTTACAAAGTATTTACCTCTGAGCATAGAAAATTATATCAAAGAACATAATTTGTATCGCGATTTTGGCCAAAAGGTAAAAGACTATAAAGAGTTCGCTTTATTTTGTGCCACCATTTTGGATGATAAAAAGGGAATTCAAACGACTGGTTACGATTTAACGAATATGTCGGCTCCTTCAGAATACACAGTAATTTCGTCTGGTACATCGACTCGTCATGCAGTGTCTATGGCTGAAACCCTAACAATGGCCGTGAAAGATGAGTTTAATTTGTTACCACAGAGTGTAGAGGGTACCGAAGAAGGGCGCTGGGTTGTTGTAGATTATGGCAGTTTAATTGTTCATATTTTTTATGATTTTGTTCGTCAGGAATACAATCTAGAGCGCCTTTGGCGAGATGCAAGCCCACTAAAATTCAAAGACGTTTCAGCGCCTCTTTCTAACATAGGCTTATCAGCGAAAAAATGAAAATTGTTCTACTGAATTTTCAAACGAGCAAAGAGCCTTGGTTTCAAAAGGCTAATGACAACTATATTGAAAAAATTGGCCATTTTGTAAAATTTGAAGTGAAAACGTTAAAACCCCAGGTTAACGAGCGAGATAAAAAGGACGTTAGGGTTAAACGGGAGGGCGATTTTGTTCTTTCCCTATTGAAACCGGATGATCATTTAGTGTTATTAGATGAAACGGGACAGTCTTTAAATTCAACCAAATTTGCTGAAAGCATAAACCGTCTTCTGCTTTCAGGAAAACAAAACGCCTATTTTTTGATTGGGGGACCCTATGGCGTCAGTGATGAGGTCAAAAAACGTGCCTCTGTCAAAATTAATTTGTCTGCGTTTACTTTAAATCATCTAGTGGCCCAGGTTGTTTTGCTTGAACAAATCTATCGCGGCTTTACGATTTTAAAAAATCTTCCGTATCATAACCCCTAAGCCATCAGAGCTCGGACCTTAAATTCTAAAAATGAAAATTTGGCAAGGAATTCGCAATACGAAACGAAATGCTAGCTAAATTGCTCTCTATTGGATTCAATAATTGTATTCAGTGCGGCTCCTTCAGTTTTCGGCCTTCTATGATGTGCGCCCATTGCGAATGGAATTTAATTCATGTTGCTCAAAACAAGCGGACCGTTTTCAATGACGTGCAAGGAGTCAGTTGTTTAGGTCTGTTTCGTTGGCAAAGGGATAACAACAGAATCCTAAATCGTTTGGCCGTTGTACTAAAAGGTCGCTTTCAAAAGACCGCTTGGGACTATTATGCTGAACGTACGCTATCCGAGTGGCTAAAGGTTGAACGGCTCTTGGAAACTGCGATTTTGGTACCGTGCCCTTCTCGGGACGGCCAAAAGGACCACTCCTATTTGTTTGCAGAAGCCCTTGCTCGCCTTACTCAACTTCCCCTTGTGTCCGCATTGGCCAGGGAGGATGGCAAAGAACAAAAGGGACTCAGTCGAATGGACCGTCAAACTCGGTCTCTGAAAAGGTTTCGGCTAAACAAGGAGGCAATTGAAAAAATTGCTCTAGTGGGCCCGGTTACCATCTATTTTATCGACGACATTATCACAACAGGGTCCACAGTCGCAGCAGCGAAGTTCTATCTAAGCAGACTGGGCCATGTAAAAGCGATATCACTTATAATTAGAGAGTGAAAATAGACCCCTTTTGATATATAAAAACGGGATGAATTTCAATTTCTCTAAAATTCCCCAAGTGCTAGTTTTTCTTTCTCAATTCACTTTGGCGGCAACGGTGTCCCAATTAGATGAGACTGTTTCACGGTACAGGAATTCTAAACTTGTAAGCATGGATGTAGTTAAAACGGTAAAGTCTAAAGTTCTAAGCAAAGAAACCAAATTTGTCGGCAAAATATACCTATCGCAATCCAAATTTCGATGGGACACCGACACCCCTGAAAGGACTCAAATTATTTTTGATGGCAAAACCATTTGGAATATTCAGCATCCCAATATGGAACTTCCTGGTCCAATACAAGTGGCTAAATCCAAAGTCGATAGTAATTCTAAAAAGCAAATTCTGCTCGCCACGCTTTTAGGCCCTGGTGGCGTTAAAAAGAATTTTAAAGTAATAAAAATAGAAACCCAAAGCTACGAAAAGGCTTTTTTTCTAGAAGCCAAGGGCGAAGATTTGCAAGTTAAAGATCTAGTAGTTCGCGTTTCAAATAAAAAAATTAATTCGGTGTCGTATAAAGACGATATTGGAAACCAAACAGAAATGATTTTTAAGAATATTGAATTTGGCAAAAAAGAAAAAGCAAAACTTTTTCAATATAGTCCCCCTAAAGAAGCGCAGGTGATCACTTTATGAAACAAGATATAGTAGTAGAAAAAAAATCAGTTCATTTTATTAGCCTTGGCTGTCCTAAAAATTTGGTCGACACTGAAATTATGGTTGGAACCTTAATGAAAGACGGTTACCAAATTGTTAGTGAAGATCAAGAAGCCGATACAGTTATCATTAACACATGTGGATTTATTGAAGATTCAAAACGCGAGTCAATCCAAAAAATTCTTGAAATGGGCGAGCTTAAGAAGCAAGGAAAAATAAAACGACTAGTCGTGGCCGGCTGCTTAACGCAACGATATAAATCTGATATAGTCGACGAACTTCCAGAAGCCGATCTTTTTATTGGTTCAGGTGAATTTCAAAATATTGACAAAATCATTGAAGGAAACAGACAGGGCAACACGCAGCGTACTTTTTTTAATTTGCCCACCTATTTGCAAGATTCATCAACGCCAAGGGTGAATACGCAGCCAAAACACAGGGCGTATTTGAAAATCTCTGAAGGGTGTTTAAAACGTTGTGCATTCTGTGCCATTCCTTTAATTCGCGGTAACTTGCAATCGCGTACGATAGATAACGTCGTCAACGAAGCAAAGTTATTAGTGGCGGGTGGAGTTAAAGAAATCATAATTATCTCTCATGATTTTACTGATTACGGATGGGATCTAAAGAAAAAAAATCCAAATGCTACCGAGTCGCCTTACGAATTATTAAAAGCATTGGATCAAGTTGATGGGCTGCAATGGATTCGTTTGTTATATTTATATCCAGACGGCTTGGATATGAATACTCTTCAACTCATTAAAGAATCTAAAAAAATTGTAAAATATTTTGATATGCCTCTACAGCATATTAACAATGACGTTTTGAAAAAGATGAATCGTAAAATGACTCGAGAAGAAATAGTCGAAGTAATTAAAAATATCCGCACTGAAATGCCGGAAGCTGTCATACGAACTCAATTCATAGTTGGGTTTCCGGGTGAAACGGAAGAGCAATTTAATGAGTTGCTAGAGTTTGTCAAAGAAAACGAATTTGATCGTGTCGGTTGCTTTCAATATAGCCCTGAAGAAAACACACCTGCTGGCAAGATGTCAGAACAACTTGAGGAAGATGTAAAACAGCGTCGCCACGATCTGCTTATGAAAGCGCAGCAAAAAATTTCTAAAAAATTGCAGCGTAAGATGATAGGAAAAATTGTAGATGTCGTTGTTGAGGGCTTTAGCGAAGAGACAGATTTACTATTACAGGGTCGAAATTCTCAGCAAGCCCCAGAAATCGATGGTGTGACTCTTATCAACGCAGGTGAGGCCAATGTCGGAGACATAGTCAGAGTCCGCATAACAGATAGCTTAGAGTATGATGTAATCGGAGAAATCGTTCAGTGAACCTTTTTGTAATGTGGAGCGAAAGCTTTGGTGAGGCCTTGAAAACCGCCAATCATCTGGTTTCGGAAGGCGCGCATATTTTGGATTGTTCTATTATCGGCCGCTGGTCACAAGTGTTAGCACATTTTGATACAGCTCTGTCTGATCAGAGTGTGGCAAAGCTAACGAGCGGCACAATCCAGAAAAAAGTTTGGATTCCAAACATAAAAAACTCAATTGTAGAAAGCTATCTTAGCCTCAGCACAAGTCCTGTTTTAGACTTTATACTTACAATTGAAACGTCTTTTATCGGAGACATCTTTGAATTCTTACAGGTACTAAATTTAGAGTCATTTCCGATTGTAGATTTGCGATTGCTTAGATTTATGGAACCAAAATCGTTGCTGTTGCTGACAGGCCATCAAAGTAGTGTTGATGAACTATTGGTCATTATTGAAAACTTGAAATCGCAAGGTAAAATTAAATTTCAATTTGAACTTGTTTCGCACGTTTCGCAGCCGATAAAAGAATTATTTCATCATTCAGTGGTCTAAGAGATTCTAAAACATCTTTTTTAGTTGCCGCAAATTTCAGATAGATCATCTAGTTTTTTAGCCCAATCCAGCTGCTTGGATGAGCGGGCAAATGAGGCCGCCTTGCGTCCAAGAAAAGAATGTTTTTTATTAAAAACGCACGATTTTTTAAGCCCAGTAAGGGTTTCTGCAAATTTTTGAATTTGATAGCTAGATGATGCATACCCGACCCAACATTTTTCCACAAATTCATTAATTTTTACACAGCGGCCATAATACTTAAAAGCTTCGATGTAGTTTTTTTGATCTTCCAGAAAGTTAGCATAGTTAAGTTGATTGGTATCAGATTTAGGAAATTTATCTGCGGCCACTTTTAATTGTTCGTTAGCTTTGTCCATTTTATTAATGTTCTTAAAAACAATCCCCAGATTTGAATAGTTCTCTGGAACGGTGGGATCCAGCTGGACCGCTTTTCGACAGTTTTGTTGTGCGCCGACAGCAATGGCATCTTTGGTGTCGATGTCACACAATTTTGTAAAATATTCAGCTCGGTCGCCAACCCGTTTAATCAAATCCTGATATATCAAACGCAGTTCATAATAATTCGAGCTTTTTTCATAAATT
>JAYTTH010000214.1:0-1844 GCA_043745515.1 Pseudobdellovibrionaceae bacterium
CGTCCCGGCCATTATAGGAAGTCCTGCTCGAATCTATTTAATGACGACTCAGATCTATACCTATCAAAGAATGGGGACAGCCCAAGGGATTCAAATGGCCATTGCGGTTTCAGTTCTGCTTATGCTAGCGACTCTTGCGCTTTTGTCTCTAGTTCAATCCACAGTAGGAAAACAAAAAAACTATTTGGTGGGCGGAAAAATTTCGCGGCCTTCACTTACGCAGCTAAAAAAATCTAAGATGCCTATTCTTATTGGGCTTTCCACTTTGCTTTTCTGCATTTTTATTCTGCCCATGCTTGCATTACTGACTTCAGCTTTAAGTTCTGTACAAGGTTCTTGGTCGTTTGGAAATTTGGGCTTTGGAAATTTCTATCGAGTCCTATTTGAAACAGAAGAAACTGGGCGCGCCATTGGCAATTCACTTTTGCTGGGTTTTTCGGCCGCTTTCCTCGGGACGGTATTCAGTTTTTTCATGGCCTATTTTCAAGTGCGAACCCGCTGGTGGGGCAAAAATCTTGCCGCCTTAATGGCTTACATTCCATTCTCAACCCCGGGAAGTGTTGTTGCCTTGGCATTAATATTAGCGTTCAGTCGCGGATATTTTGGGATTGGACCATCGCTTTATAATACCTTGGGACTTCTACTGATCGCTTATTTAGTAAAATACATGAGCTTAAGTTTTAAAACGGTACAAGACGGCTATTCGCAAATTCACCCATCGTTAGAAGAAGCGGCTCGGGTTTCAGGCGCCAATTGGTGGGCAACTTTAAATACGATATATCGACCACTACTTAAATCATCACTCATTGCTTCTGCCTTTTTTATCTTTATGCCAGTAATGGGTGAATTAACAATGAGTTTATTGCTGACTGGTCCAGGCCTTGAAACGGTTGGCACATTGATCTTTTCACTACAAGAATATTCAGATATCGGCGGCGGCGGCGCTTCTGTGTTAGCTTTATTAGTAGTAGCCATTGTTTTTACTTTAAATTTTTCACTAAAGAAACTATCGAAAGGACGATTCGGATTATGAGCCAATTGCAATTTGAAAAAGTCGGTAAATTATTTGAGGGAAAAACGGCAAGCGATCGCTATTGGGCGGTCAAAGATTTTACTATGGACATTTTAAATGGCGAATTTGTAAGCTTTTTGGGGCCGTCAGGCTGTGGCAAGACGACGACATTGCGAATGATTGCTGGGCTTGACGAGAACACTCACGGAGTCATCAAATTTGACAGCGACGTGGTATCCGATGCTGAATCAAAAAAATTCCTACCACCTGAAAAGCGAAATGTTGGGATGATGTTTCAAAGCTATGCCGTTTGGCCGCATATGAATGTTTTTGAAAATATCGCTTATCCTCTAAAATTTCAAAAATTGGAAAGCGATGCCGTTAAAGAAAAGGTCATGACCGTATTAAAAATCGTCGAACTGGATGGACTAGAATTGCGCAGACCAAGCGAGCTTTCAGGCGGCCAACAACAACGAGTAGCTTTAGCGCGAGGGCTTGTCATGCAGCCTCGAATTTTACTTCTTGACGAACCACTCTCAAATCTAGATGCAAAGCTGCGGGAAAAAATGCGTCGAGACATTCGCGCTATTCAGCAAAATCTAAAATTAACTTTAGTCTACGTAACTCACGATCAAAAGGAAGCATTTCAAATGAGTGACCGAGTCGTTGTGATGAACAAAGGTCAAATTGAACAAATCGGCACGCCAACGGAAATTCAAGACGTGCCGGCGTCAGATTTCGTTCGAGATTTTATTGAAGGTTAAATTAACCACTTTTGGCAGGTCACAATTATAAAATGGTCCCCAGTTTTTGTGAATTACCGGGGATTCTT
>JAYTTH010000215.1:0-1843 GCA_043745515.1 Pseudobdellovibrionaceae bacterium
CAAGGCAATGCGAGAAATAATGTCAGAAAGTGGTTTTGCAGATAAAACGTTTCTAAACAGCGATATGCCGATAGAATCCTTGCGTGAAGTTCTTAAAAAAAATCCTATATTACAGGGCTATCTTCACGAAATGCCTGGGATGAGTTCTGCAATCAAAGATTTTAATTTGGGTAGAATATCCAAAGAGGAATTCAAAATTCGAATGAAAGCCAATCTTTTTCACAATGGACCTCATGCCGGATTTTGGGGCGATGAATTTGGGGATAAAATAGTGCCAGGGGTATTGTCCCAAGGGGACGACGCTGCAAAAACGTTTTTTAGCAATTCAGTATTTGATCGAGGCCCAAATTTGTCTGGCGTTCATGCACCGCTATACCCGGGACCGGTAAGCGCTGAAGGCGTTTTTCATACATTCACGGATCGATTGAGTCAGGGATCTCGAGGCGGCATGGTAAAAATTTTTGCTGAGCTTGGGGGGAAAGCATACGAGGACAATCGCAAAATTCCTTTGGGTGAACTTATGATGATGGGTCGGCCCGCAGGTCTAAATCACATAGCTGAAGTCTTATTTTTGACGCCAGGTCGGACAGAAAGACAATTGGAGGCCTTACTGAAACACATTGAAACTTTAAAAGGCCTCGGCCGGTTGGATTCAATGCAAGCTATGGCCCTTCGGCAAATGGTTGTTGACGGACAAGCTCGTTTGGCAGCGGAAACAAAATTTATTGCCGAAGGAATAACTCGCTTTCCCAGTGAAGGCCTCGTAAAAAAAATTGAATTAAAGTATTTGGATGAAAATGGAAAACTGGTAACTAAGGTTCTAACGGACTCAACGCCCGCAAATGAAGCTGCTACGACATTAAATCAATTTATGTTGGCTGAAGAAAGGTTATCCGGAGATCCCATGCGGGCACGGGGCGGCCTAGGATCATCATTAATGAACGGTTCAGGATTGGGCTCAATAGTAGGTGGCACCTTGTCCCTTGCCGCGGCCCCCGAGTCTTGTCTTGGCAAGATTTCTGACCAACCTGTTTTGATACCCGACGCATTCAAAAAAAATCCAAAGGCCCCTGAGGCAAACAAATAGTATCTATGGCACATCTTTTGTAAAGTCTGAATCCACTGCAGGAAAAGATGTATATGAAACGACTGGGAATATTGGTATTAAGTCTAATCGCTATTGGTGGCTGCTCAGAGACAAAAATTGAGCAAAGTGTCGCCTTAGACCCCATCCCGGATCAACTCATATTGGTGCCCTCTGCCAAAGGCGTACCTCTTTCCAAAATCGAAATAGAAGCAATTAAAACTCATTTAGGGTCCCGCCCAACAATTACAATTCCAGATTCCTCGATGGTATTTTCAAATAAACGATTTTCTACCGATGCCATCCAATTAAAAGAAGCCGAACTTAAAGCCAAGGATAAAAATAGTTATTTGCTGATTAAAGAAATTCAAAAAAACTGTGTAAAAGACAGACCGACGTCAAATGTTGAAGCCACCTTTCCCGCCAATGATGACATAGCGTTTGAAAATTTAAGAACTGGTGATCGACTAAAAGCCAACTATTCCGCAGCGCTGGGCGGCGAATACTGTCCACTTAAATTGGGGCTATCGTACAAACTAGATTCGTTTGTTGAACGAGCCGATGCGACAAAAAAAGAAGGTCTTGTAAAGCTAGGTGCGGTTCAGTCAGGAAATGTAGTTGTTTTATCTCCTAAGTTTGCCAGTCTTTTTAAAACACGCGCTTTGGTTTTAAATTCTAGTGTTTCGGGCCTCAATATTCGACAAGATATTAAAAACAAATTTCTATTTGAATATTCAATGGCAAGGTAACGACTAGTGC
>JAYTTH010000216.1:0-6706 GCA_043745515.1 Pseudobdellovibrionaceae bacterium
GTCCTGATGAGTCATTAAGCAGACGATTTTTGCTTATAGAATCAAGGATTTGGCCTTGAATGTTTCATTTTGAAGCATTTTAAAAGGAGACAAATGTGACCGCTGAAAATCAGCTTATTCTCGATATAATACAGAAACTTTTCTTGAAAAAATTACCTTTGAAATTGCCAAGCAAGTACTTTGCGTTTCAGAACGAACCATTTATAGATATTCACACGGTTTCTATTAATTGATTCCCATAACATATTTATCCTATATGAAAAAATAAAATCAAACAGTTTTAGTTTCTAGACCAACGTACCGATAGTATAGTTATATGGTACGTATTTTGGTGGCTCACTTCTTTTATTTCTTTCTAATAGCATCGTCTTCGATGTTTTTAATTTCGTGTACAATTAGCGCTGATATCAAAGTGGTTCCGGCAGTAACCGACGGCGTATCAGAACTTCATAAGATTTATTTTGATTCCACTTTGCTAAATTTATCAGAAGGTGCGGCGGCCATTGTCAGCGTGCAGTTGACTGAGAAAATAAGTAAAGACTTGGTTGTTTCCTTGACTCTTTCCGGTGACGTGAATGCCATTACCAGCTGCCCAACTGAGGTGACTATTCCTGCGGGCAGTTTATCGGTACCCGTGACGATCCAAATCGCCGATGATTTCGTGTACACCGGCCAGAAAACAGTTTACGTAAAATTATCAACGAAAGAAACCAACTTTAATGCACAACCTGATACCTTAACGCTTTCAATTGCGGAAAATGATTTGCCAATTGTTACGTTTACACAAACGAGCCAAACAGAAATTGAAGATCCTACTCTGGTTACAGTGACTGCCATGCTCAATGCCGTTTCTGCCCAGACTGTGACCGTTCCGCTAACCCTTTCGGGCACAGCAACTCAGGGATCAGATTATACAATTTCATCGTCAACGATTACTATCCCAGCGGGGCAAACGAGCGGATCAATCACAATACAGATCATTGATGACACGGCCTTTGAACCCGACGAAACTGTGATAGTGACTCTTGGCTCGCCGATAAACGCAGCGCCTGGATCGAATACAACGTTTACACTTACTATTACCAACGACGATCTTGGGGCATTTGCAATTGCCGGAATCACTGGTGCTAGTGATGCGGTAGCGGATGCTTTTTTAGTCGGAGGCCTCACTCCAATTGTCTCGTGGTCAGCCTCTGCTGGTGCTACGGACTATGTCATTAAAATTTTAGCGGCCGATGGCGTGACTGTGGTTTGTGCTCAGCAAATTACAACGCTGCTTACCTACAATTTTTCGACCTGCAATTTGACGATGGGTCAAACCTACAAAGCGTTGGTGCAATCGCGGTTAGGTGCCCTTGTGTCCAGTGCTAGCAACAGTCTTTATTCATTTTATGTCAATTCACCGCCCATCGCCAACAACGATGGACCAGTTCGAATCATGAAGGGCTCCTCTGCAGTTACACTGAATGTGGTGTCAGCATCTGATTCAAGCAGCCGCAGCACAGTTGCTGATTCGGATCCAGACGCGGGTGATACCGTTACTATAACCGCAGTTTCTCAAGGCACCTCAGGTGGCCTAGTGACTTTCACAGCGTCAACGGCTACCTACACTCCTTCAGCCTCTTTCACAGGAGTTGAGACATTCACTTATACATTGACGGATTCACACGGGGCTTCTGCCGGTGCGACGGTAACAATGAATGTGATGGACACCTACACTTGGACAGGAAAAGTTTCTTCCGCTTGGGGTACATCTGGAAATTGGTGTGGAACTATTGCATCCAACCAATGCCAAGGATTGACCGGAGTTCCGAATCAAATTGCCAATTCAAATCACAAAGCGACTTTTGATGGAACCTGCACCTTTGGCACACACACTTGCAATTCCGATATTTCAAGCGCAATCAGTACATACAGTCTCAATTTAAACTTGGGTTATACAGGACTAGTTCGAGTTTTGGGATCTGGTTCGTTGACACTAGGACAAAGTTTTAGCGAAGCCGCCGGCCAGTTTGATGGGACGACTGCGGCGATCAGCCTTCCTGATTTTACATTATCCGGAGGCACATTTACTTCCACTTCCAATACTATGACAGTAACGGGAAACTTCGCTATTTCAAATACCCCGACATTTAATGCAAACAATGGAAACGTATATTTTTATAAAAATAATTCCTATGCTCCTACCACTTTAAATTCCGGAAATATTCTGTTTTATTCACTCACGTCTAATCGTTCCTACTCATCACAAATTAACATAACCGGAACTACAAAAATTGCTGGGGCACTCAATTGTAATGATTCAAGTACGGGCGGCGGGTTCTATGGTGGTACAATTGAACTCGGTGGGGATTGGACTCTGCAGTCGGGCGGATGCCAGGGATCTACAAATGTTAAACTAGTTGGAACTGGGACTCAGACAATTACTTCAATAAATTCAGCTTACCTTCCCTCTGTTCAATTTGCTTCTACAGGCACAGTCAATCTGTCGGGGACTCACAATTGGACTCAAGCATTTGTGTATACGTCGGGCGCAGTAAACGTTGGGACGGCACGAACTGTTTTTATAAATACAAATGCCTACTCTCCGACGACGTTGGTTCCAGGTAACATTCATTTTCAAAACGTCGAAGTAAATCGAGGCTATTCGTCTGGAGCACTAGTAACTGGCACCTTGATAATTGACGGTAACTTAGACTGCAACAGCGTTGGGACCGGAGGGAACTCCTTTGATTCTGGTACAGTTTTAATTTCTGGAAACCTGACACTTACAAACTATGGTTGTTCAGGAAGCGCTTTATTTAAGCTAGTTGGGGTTAATCAAACGGTCACAGCAAATTCGGGCACCTATCTTGGTCCCTTTGAAATTGCCACTAGCGGAACAACGACCCTCGCCGGTGTGATCACTCTTTTTTCAAGTTTTAAATACACGTCTGGAACTGTCGACGCCGGAACGTCCCTGGTAAGATCTGAAATGACCGGATCCTATTCCCCCACAATATTTAATACAGGTTCGGTTGTTTTTAACAATTTTTATATCAATAGAGGCTACTCTTCTGGTTTGAATTTAGTGGGCACTTTAAAAATTGCCGGTGATTTAACCTGCAATGTGACTGGCTCAAACGGTGGATTTTCTGGCGGAGCCATTGATCTTAAGGGCAATTTGATCGCAACAAATTTGGGATGCCAAACCGGTGGCGCGGCGTCGCCGTTAACTTTTTCAGGAAATGGAAACGTGACTGCCAACATTGCGGCCAGCGCGTACCTTCCCCTTGGTTTGGTAACCGTAGCAAAAGGTTCTGGCACTTTAACTTTGAATTCAAATTTCAGCACGTCCTATGCGGGACAAAACTTGACGATACAAAGTGGAACTGTCAACTTGAACGGATTTAGTCTTTTCGTTAACAATATATTTACAATATCAACTGGATCCACACTGACTGTTAGTGGTGGATCCTATGCACCAAATACAGGAATTAATTTTATCAACAACGGAACAATTAATTAATATTTGAGCTTGCGATAATTACCTAAATGGCTGAAAGATCTGCAATTCGGCTACGACCTAAAATAAGAATAAAACATGTTTGGCAATTCAAATCGAACATCACCAAATGAAGATGATTTCACGGGAACCACATTTTCAAAAAGCAGCGGGTTTGGATTTACAAACACTTTGCCGACTTCTGATTTTTGACTTTGCTTAATTGCCTTCTCTGGACTTCCAAAAATACTAAAGGAATGTCCAAACGAATTGTTGTTCGCCCAACGAGCGATTTCATGAGAATACTTTACAGCAGTTACACTAAAAACCGGTAGCTCCAAATTTTCTTGATGAATTTCTGAACAATTGGGCAAATCTGAATAGACCGCAAAACGATCATTGCCAAAAATTAATTTTGCGTCTTCCCGTTCAATCTGTGATCGCGTTTGATTCAAGCGTGTCGTTTCAAAACTGCGCAAAGGCAATAACCCGAAATGATCATCGATCGAATTCAAATTAGGGACTTTCTGCAAATAATCTTTCAAAACAGAAATAAATTCCTTTTCAAAGGATTCCAGTACAAATAATCGGGACGGCGAAAAAACACTTTTCCCATTGTGCTCAATGAATGACCTGACAATTTCGGGCATGCGATAGTGAAAATCAAAATCTGCCAAGACACCGACCGAATTTTTCCCATTGAAATAGAACTGATACTTTTTTTCAAGAGACAAAGAATACGATTTTAAAGTTTCAAACGCTCCTGAAAAACTGATATGCCTGACCCCAGGGTGATCCATAATAAATCGCCCAATAGTTTTTCCTTCGCCATAAACAAAAGCAATTAAATCACTCGGCAGATCACAACATTTTAAAAGCTCAAGCCACAGCAATGAACTCAGCACCCCTTCAGTCGCCGGTTTGATAAGCAGGGCGTCCTTATGGAAAATAGAGTATAAAACCCGCCATCCAATTTCATAAAAAGAATGCGCTTTTGGCGTAATTCCGCCAATTAATCCTTTCGAAACCAAACCTTCTGATAGCGCTTTATTTTCTAGCAAGAATTCAATTTTATTTAGCACGGGTTGCACAGCCCATCGCATTTGATAGTCTTTAGAGGTGCCTTGAAAATGAGCCTCTATAGTCGCAATCTGGTCGGAATGAATTAAAATTTGGTCTTTCAATTTCTGCAACCGATTTTCAATTTCAAATTGATCCCAGTTTTCAATTTTAATCTGAGCTTTTTTGGCCATTTGAATCTTTCCAATGACCTGCATGGAATCTGAATCAACAACTCTAATTGAGATTCGAGAATCAAAATAGCTTTCTATCTTGTGCGAAAAAGGTAAACCAGATAAATTTGAATTCGATAAAGCAGAATCCGCCAAAACAATCACTTCTTTGTTTTGAATTAGGCGTTTAAAAATCTGGTCAATTCCACTCTCTGGGTTCATAGCGTTGAATACACAATGACTATAATTTTAATGCAACAGTCTTTTTGGGAGTTATAATATTATTCACTTTTTAAAAATGAAATAATCCCTTTTTGAATTTTTTCCATTTCTTCAGGGCTAAGCCTTTTGCCTTTAGTAAAATCAAGATCACTCAGCTTTTTCCCAGGAACAAGGTGCAAATGATAATGCGGGACCTCAAAACCAATTGTCGCCGTTAATATTCTTGGAGCTTCGGTGAATTTCTGAACAGCTTTGGCAATTTTAAGTGCGTTGGATTGAACTTTTAAAAAAACGTCTTCTGGAACGTCCGTCCAATGGTCCACTTCAACCTTTGGAACAACCAAAGTATGTCCTCGAGTGACTTGATCAATCGCCAAGAAAGATATCGACTGATCGTCTTCAAAGATTTTGTAGCACGGCAATTCACCATTAATTATTTTTGTAAAAATACTAGCCATTGTAACACTCCGTTATCTAGTAGGTACTGTTTTCCAAACTCGTTCACTACTTCCAGTCCATTTACTGCGAGGTCGGTAAATTCGATTATTGGCGTATTGTTCGAATGCATGCGCACACCAGCCTGCAATTCGAGACACCGCAAAAATTGGTGTGTAAATATCTGTCGGAATTCCCAAGGCATAATAAACAGTTGCAGAATAAAAATCCACGTTGGGCATCAAGCCTTTTTCTTTATTCATGGTATCGTCTATTAATGTCGACATCTGATACCACTTTGGTTCGCCCATTTTTAGCGTCAGTTTTTCAGAAATTTTACGTAAAATAGCAGCACGCGGATCGCCATTTTTGTAAACGCGATGACCAATGCCCATAACTTTTTCTTTAGCATCCAAAGCGTCTTTTACAAACTGGTGCGCTTTTTCAATCGTGCCAATTTTTTTAAGCATAATCATGACCTGTTCGTTAGCTCCACCATGAAGCGGACCCTTCAGCGCTCCCAAAGCAGAAACAATCGCAGAATGAAGATCAGAAAGTGACGATGCCGTCACTCGAGTAGCAAATGCCGAACAATTTAATTCATGATCGGCGTGCAAAATCAAACACGTATCAAAAACTTTAACTGTTTCAGTGTCTGGTTCTTTTCCACCACTAAGCATGTACATGAAATTCCAAGCCATGCTTTTGCCAGCAACAGAACTTGTTGGCTCTTTGCCATTTCGAATGGCTTCATAAGCGCAGACCAAAGAGCCCATTTTACTAGTCAATCCCAACGCTTTTCGTCGATTGGCTTCAACAGAATTATCATTAGCATCACTATCCCAATGCGACATCAATGAAACTGCCGTTCTGAGCCAAGCCATAGGGTGCACTTTGGTTGGTATCAATTTCAAAACTTTCACAATTTCAGGACTCAAATTCATTTCTTTATGAACAGCGTCTTTAAATGCCGCTAATTCTTTTTCTTTCGGCAATTCATTATTCCAGAGCAAATACACTACTTCTTCAAATGTAGAATTTTGCGCTAAATCTTCGATCGAATACCCTCGAAAGCTTAATGTGTTGCCAATAATTGAAGAAACTTGAGTCGAGCAAGCGACTATGCCTTCCAAACCTTTGTCGATTGCGCCATCAAATATTTGAACGTCAGTTGCCATAAAAACCTTCCGAATAATGAGTTTATAAATAAAATTTTAACGTAACAAAGTGTTTAAGGAGTCGCAAGTTTAATCACGGGATCCTTGACCTCTGTGACTAAGACCGTAACGTCGCATTCCATTTCAGATCCTTGAAGATATTTTTCATTTTGAAA
>JAYTTH010000217.1:0-6697 GCA_043745515.1 Pseudobdellovibrionaceae bacterium
TTTCCATTTCATTGTTAGAAATTCAAAATAGCCTTCTCGCTGTTTTTTTATCTCATTCCTTTTTAAAAAAGCGATGGTGATGGCAATCACTATTAGGCAAACCCAAAATATAATATAGTTTCTAATAAAACCAAGGGACAAAGGTATGCCCCAACCAGCCGGCGCTTTTTTTATAAACATACCTAACTCTAATCGAATTATTGAACTTATGTAAATGGGCGCTGCTACGAATTTTTTAAACTATTTGCAATAACTATTAAAAGCAAACTCCCGAAGCGGACTTAAAACGTCCGTCTTCGTAGACTCTCACTGTTAGATTACAAGTTCCATTATTTGACTTATAGGACCAGAAACCTTTCAACGGAATATCAGCACCTTGGTTATTTGTAATGAATGAAATACTGCCAGACAAAAAAGGCATGTTGGATTCAAGAAAATTATATTTTTTGCGGCCTTCAGACCAAGCCGCAACTAAGTTCTGGAATTTTATCGAACTGGAATCATTCCCGGGTCTCTTTGCCCAATCTGCGGCAGTTAAATTCAAAGCGGCCGCAACGGGGGTTTCGCTTAAACCAGAATCTGACGAAAGCGAATTGTTAACCAAACTCTCTACCAGAGGCTTAAGCTCTGTATCGTAGTCCAGGCTTCGCTGAACAACACGTTTTACGACACCTTGATTCCCAACAAAAACAATTGTTGGCAATTGTCGCCCTTCACGCAAGTTAAGCTGATCAAAGGATTTCCACTCTCGATCCACTACAATTTTATAACCTGGCAGTTGCGCTTGTGGTCCAACAAATTTATCTACCATTTCAAGAGTCGATGCCTGGCCTTTTTCTTCACCCTCTACAAGTAATCCGCGGACCTGAAGCTGATTTGAATACTCGGCTTGAAGTTTATTGAACTCAAGAATTTCGGCACGACAGGGCTTGCACCAAACCGCTCCAAATACTAGAACTGCTGGCTGAGCCGGATCCAATCCCATTTTTTCAACATCAACATGTATATTTGCGGCCTTATCGTCATTTCGACCTAGGCAACCAAAAAGCGCCGAACAAAGTACCAAAGCTGCAATTAACTTCATCGGATCACGCCTTCTTTTACATCTCGTTTGCACCACGTATGATCTGTGGCACACATAAAATAGGTAACTTTATAATTAGTCATTTTTTTATCAGGAATCGATACGCTAAATTTGTGAGATGATTTATCAAAATTAGCTAAATCAAAAGTGGATTTTGCTCCATTGGGATCCTGGATCGTAAGATTCCATGGTCCTTCAAAATTTAATTCAGTTCCTGGCGGTGGATTTACACTTACGATCAAGAAATCTTTTTTAAGCTGAGTCACAATAGATGCCATCGCATCTTTTGCATCCACGGCCATTGCCGCATGGGCCAAAAATAGAATGCTTAAAATCATAATTCTTCCACAGCCATTGGCGACTGACCATTAGCCCATGCCTTGTCTTGCTGATCGAAGACGTGATTAAGTCTGAAAATAATCATTTCTTCAACATGAATATTTTTGCGAAGCTCTTCCATTTGCACAGTGTCACCTGCTTGTGTAGCGGTTTGCAATTTAGTATTCATGTCAGCTATATCAGACTCTCGGTGTTTAAGACTAAGAGCCCTTACTTCTTTAGAAAGCTCTTGGGACAATGAATACAAACCTATTGAGCTTGCGTATCGTGAAAGGTCGCGAACAACGGAGGCACGCACTTCGGAATTCATACTAGCCAGCTGCCCACGTATCCATACTTCAAACTGTCCCTTATCGGCGATTCCCGATTGCACACCTAGAGCTTGGCAAAGGCCAGTCATCTTTATTTTAAACTCATTTAAACCACTAGTAGCAGACGGTGTTTCATTCAGAAATTTTTCCAGTTTAGTTCCACATTGTTTGGCCGCACTTGAATTATTTGAACTCGATCGTATCGCCTGTAATTCTGGAATAAGTGTAATTTGAAAACTTAATGTTGCCAGATCACGATGGAGCGCTTCAGAAAACTCAGGGTATGTAGAAAGTATTTGCTCAAAAGTCCATGCTCCTATGGCTACCAATCCGTTAATGGTCGCTTGAAGTTGATAGAACCCCCAATTGAAACTATCCGAGACATTTTCAAATTTTGGAAAAAGTTGAGGCTTTGCATGGCGATCACTGATAATTTTATTCACAATCACTTTAGCGTCGTCTGGAGATTTTTCATACAGAGCGCCCTGAGCTAAATCAGCCAAAGTGATGGTCGCTTTCTCGCCCGCTTTTGAATCATCAAGCACGATATTGTTAGCGATATTTGAGTTGTAGTCAGCAAGTAGTCTTTCAATTTTTCCAGATTCACTAGCTGCAACCCCAACACTTTTTTCCAGTGAAAGCGCTGGTTCAGTGATATTTTCATCCATCGACAAAACAGACCATCGAAAGCCGTCTGGTCGGTAAAATAAAACCATAGGCCAATAGTTTTGTGTGAAAGGAAAAACATCCATCAGAAAAGCCGTCAAATGAACTTCTTCAACATGAATTACGATATTTGTTTTTTTTAAATTAACTAAAACCTCGGGATGGGCTTTCAAACTTGCATCTAACTGCGCGCAAGGGCCGCACCAAGCCGCACCTGAGATGACAACTAGGTTTTTTCTTTCACTGCTGGCCCTGTTGGCCATACTGATAATTGATTGCGCTTCTTGGCTTACAAAATCATTTAACTGCGTGGCTGGCAACGGATGATTCTTATCCTTAATAAGCGGGGCCACTTGAGCATCAGGCGACTTATCATCATTTTTCTTACAGCCTAAAAACCCAACCGAAATAACTAAAACAAGAATAACCGATCTTAAAAAGATAGACATTCTAGAAACCCCCTAAAAATTTATAAAATTATTGCCGTGACATTACCATGAATACAAAAATTTAAAAATGAAAATTATAAATGAAATCACCCTGCCACCCGTTCAATGGCGTTTTCTGTGTGCAAATTCCATTTGTGCAAACAATACCACCTGGGGCTCGTCCATAGGCTAATCGAGTTGTTACAACCTTTCCATTTAGAACTGCCTCAATTGCTCCGAAATCAGTTTCATCAACGCCCGATAAAGTCTTGTAATATTTACCCTGATGCGTCCATTGCCAATTGATCAAAGTTTGCCAATAACCTTTGCTAGTTGGCCAATAGTCCTCTGCAAGGGAACTTAAATTCCAGCCTAAAACGGCATTGTCACTGGCATCAACTTCTTGACCTTGATGTTGCTTGTGTCGCAATTGCAGGCTCCATGATTTTTGTATCGGAACGTCAAATAAAGAAGTCCATTCATTGGTTCGTGAACTAGAAATATTCAAAACGGTTTCTTGATAAGCAATAGCGGCTTTGATTCTCTTTTTCTCGTGACCCGATGTAAAACTAATAGTTGTTTGATGACTGGGGTTTGATACATCTGACAGAGATTCATAGGTCCAACCCGGCTCGATATACCATTCACTTTCCCAGCGTGGTTGAACTTTCCATTGAGATTTTCGGTTTCCTGTCAAAGGCATGGCCGGGTCTTCAACTAAGGTGGGAACCAAAGATCTAACACCAACGTCGAACGTTTCAAGAAAATGAACGGGTACTCGGGTAGAACCAAACGATAGCCAGACTTGACCATCAATAGTATGTGGATGCTGAACGCGGGTTCCAGCTGATATCTCGTCAAACTGAAATTGCGAATAATTCACTTGAGCACCATTTCCATTTTGACTTAACAATCCCGAAAGACCCTGTCGCTGATCTTTTAATTCCTGAGGATAACCCAAATCAATATCCGCGGCTCGCTTGTACTGGGCTGCACCCCCAGTTATATTCCATTTGAATTCGGATTCTTTTTGCGATGACCAGCCCAGCTGAATTCCGGCAATATCTTCAGTTGGAAGTGTGACAGACACATCTTTTTTAGGATCAATTTCACGCGCAAAAAGTGGCGTGTTAATTCGGCCCCCAATAATGCTAGTGGTAACATCATGGTCTTGATAAATTAAATGAACACCGCGCAATTCCGCCGGGTCCACAATACCGATCGATTGTTGAAGATAAATTAATTCACCGGAAAGCCACAGAACTCGGTCATCTCCAGCCCTTATTTTAAATTCTTGAGATCGCCACTCGCCATACATGGAACCGAGTTTATCTTCCCATTTCTTATCGGCCAGTCTTGAAGATGCATTGTCTTGAAACAGCAGCTGGTGTTCAATCGAAGCTTCTAATTTTTGAGACGACCACATCACCCCCAACGCATTGGCAAACACGCGGCCATTTTGGGCATCTGCCCCTGTTTGCTGAGCTTCACGCCAGTAGGCCTCACCAAAAACCGTCCAAGGTTTTTTAGTTTCTACAGCATTTAAATCGACACTTAGCTGAGAAAAATCAAGAATAAAAAAAGATTCTTGAAAATCTCCCTCATTGCTTAGCAAAAGGGAAAAAGGCAACTGACCCGTCTTTTGCAAACGATAAAAATAGGCACCGCCTTCATCTCGCAATTGAACATAGGGCCATCTTATTTGCTCTAAAAATGAAACAGCTTTTTGCGCGCCGACAGTTTCATCCGTATTAATTGCGACAAAAATATACATTCCATTTAAACTTGCATTTTCAGCGATTGTTTTGATTTCTTCTTTACATGGTAAACACCAATTAGCCCAAAATAGAACTAAATAGGGCTTGTTATTGGGATTTTCTATTTGGGACAACCGCACTAATTCACCCGTATTTTTTAAAAAATTTTGATTAAAAATCGGATGGGCAGCCCGAGCAAAAAATGCTACTAACAATGTAGCGATCAATATTTGAAAGTGAATTTTCATAGTTTGGAACTAACACGGGCTGAAAAAGCGCACCAGATCATTTATTTGAAACTCGCCGCGCAAAAGCCCGAGATTTTTTAAATTAAGAAAACAAAAAGGAGGTCATTGAAATTGATGCATTTTGGGACCCTTGACCCACGATTTTTAAAGTGCTTTCAGAACCAGCCGCCCCGAGGACATATAGCAACGGTAAAAAATGTTCTGACGACGGATGGGCCATAGCGAACAGCTTACTGTCTGTTTTTTCAATGCCGGCAACAGAAGAAAAATTCTGTCTTGAAATCAAATCTCGAATTTTTTGATCAAATTCAAGATTCCAATCATAGGCAGGCGCTTTGGGATCCCACTGAATACGACGTAAATTGTGAACAATGTTTCCTGAGCCCAAAACAAGTACCCCTTGTTTTCTTAAATAATAAAGCTCCTTACCCAGATTGATATGATCCTCAAAACTGAGATTTGCATTCAAACTCAATTGTAAAACGGGAATGTCTCGATTGGGGTACATGTGAACCAAAACAGACCACGTTCCATGATCTAAACCCCATTGATCATCGGCAACAATTGACGGCACATGCGCCGATAAATCACTTGCGATATTAGGATCACCATCCACTGAATATTTGATCCGGTACAATTCGTCCGGAAATCCAGAAAAATCGTAAATCGTTTTTGGATGTCTCGAATTTTGAATGATAGATCCACGTGTTACCCAATGTGCGGAAATAGCTAAAATGGCTTTCGGCTTGGTCAGGGACCTGCCCAATTCTGAAAAGGCATCAGTAAAACTATTTTTTTCAACACTGTTCATGGGTGAACCGTGACCTACAAACAAGACCGGCATCAGTCCCAGAGATTTATCGCTATTCATTTTTATAATGATAGGCTAGCCCGCACAAAAGGCAACCAATGCCCCAATCTGCTAATGGACCTTTAGTAAAGTAAGGATACACCATTAAAATCAAACCAATAAAAACGAAATAGAGATTTGAATTGCTACGACCTTGCCGAAAGAGCCACATTCCAATAATGCCAAAAATCAAACCCGCGATCAAACTGGACACAGAAATATTGAGACTCTCTAAGAGCATGTTTGATTCCTATTTCTTGCGCCCTAGTTTAAAGTGTAATCCACAGTGAATGAACCAACTACTTTAATTGGAAACTCTTCATAGTCAGTGGAACTAGCTGCAGCATCTGCTGTCTTAAATTTCTTTTGAACGGCCAATAATTCATACTCACCAGTGACACTGAATTGTGAAGTGCCCTTTGGAATGGACATACCACCGCATTTAATGTCGCACGGAGTGAAAGCTCCCCCAGTACCTATTAAATCTGAAGTTGAGTTTTTTAAATTAGTAGAATTTCTACTGAGCCTACCATCCCAGGTGTTTACCAAAACATTTCCGTTGGTTTGGGTTGTCTTTGCATAAAATAACGAACCGAGCGCCACGTCAGAAAAAATGCATGAATATTCGCCGCCAATTTTAGGAGATTTTAATGTTAGTTTCAACACGACCACTCGAAGTTCCGAGGTAGAACTTGCTACGACGGCATCCGCAGGATTGGTCCACGAAATCCGTGGATTTGGCAAAGTAAAGTAAGCCCCAGATATGGCACCTGTGGTCAGATCACCTTTTGCAATTTGCTCGCAGCTTAAAGTATTAGCAGGCGCGGGAATAATAATACCACTACTTTTACCAAGATCCACTGTCAGTAAAGAACTTGGGTCATCCCCCTTGCTGCTAGAACACCCTAAATAACTTAGTGTTATTCCGGATAGTAAAATTACTTTAAAATATTTCATAACCCACCCTAGTTAGAATTAGCTTCTCCATTTTCATTATAACTCAAAATTTTAGGA
>JAYTTH010000218.1:0-1827 GCA_043745515.1 Pseudobdellovibrionaceae bacterium
GTTGTTCGACGATTTCTTCACTAGTTAAATTTAAAGATTCGTCACGATTAGAAAAACCAAGTGGACCAAAATTAATCCAACTGCCACCAACCGGAATGATCTGGTTTACTCGTTGAGCAAACAGTTTAAAACTCATCGGCAAAATATCGATCAACCACGGAGTTAAAACACTATCAAATTGGGCCGGCTTGAAGGGTAAAAATGTCACATCCCCAAACACAAAGTGAAATCCTGATAGCCTTGGAAGCGGTGAAGACATTTCAAAAAGCTCGGCTGCGCGGTCGTTTTCTAGTGGTGCTGTCGGAAAATCATAAAGCGAGAAAGATTTCCGTTGATATATTTTCTGAGCCACAAACAGTAGCAATGGATTAAAATCGACAGCGACCGTCATTGGTAATTTGCAGTCCCAATGTAAATCCATTGCTAATCGGCTGGCACCAGAACCCAATACGCAAAATTTTTTTGGTTTCCAAGTCGCATCCAATAGGGATTTTACTAAATCCAATCCAATTTTATTTTCATCGGTTTCCCAGCCCCAATCGCGAAAAATATTTTTACGATACAAATTTAAGGATTGTTGCGAAGGCACGGTTATATTTGTAGCCAATAGATCACTTGAATTCAATGGCTTCAAAAGCTCGGACAATTCTTTTAAATTATGCTCATGACCTTGTTTTAAAATTTTTAACCTATTCCTAGTCAATACACTAATTTTTTTTTTGGCTATTTCGTCTTCAATTTTTAAAATGTTCAATCTGTGAAAGTTTAAATATTCGGACTTTTTTACATCCCAATAGCTCTTAAAAAAATCGGGGTCTTTCAATAGCCAAGGAATACCGTCGATAAAGGGGTATTCGATTGTGCCATCGTCTGTAGTTAATTTTTGATTAGAAATATGAAGACTTTGCGCTGATTCTGGACATTGCAATAATTCTAAAAGTTCAGGGGATATTCCAGCCATGGACTATTATTACTATGAATTTCAATTCAAGCAATAGGACTTAGCTCCTATATTTTGCATTTAGAAGAATTTTACTGAGCTCCGCCAGCCTGAATCCACTGCCTGATAATTCCGATTTCAGTCGAAGTCAAACGCGCGCCATTTCGTGGCATAAAATCGTTTCCTGGCCTTTCAACAGCATTGACCATTCGAGAGCCATCTGGATTTCCAGCACGAACCACATTATTACCCACAAGACCAGCATAGGTAGTCATATCAATTCCGCCCGTTGGATTGGCGCCACTATGACAGCCTAAGCATTTTGTATTGATAATTCGAACCTTAATACTGCTGTAAGTAGGCTCTAACTGTGAGGAGCCCGTTGGAATGGTCACATTACCGCTGGAATCGACCAGGCCGTCTAAAACCCAACGATTTAAAGCCTGAACATCCGACGTAGAGACTCCGCCGCTTGGAGGCATTTTTCCGTCTTTTATCACACGAATTATATCAGAAATTTCTGGCTGACCAGGAATAATCAAACGGTAGTACAAAAGATAGCTCAGGTCCGTGATATCAGAAATTCCACCATCCGGTCTTTCAGGATTGTGGCAGGTCAAACATTTTGCACTCAAAATTTCCAATGCTTCTTTACCCAAAACATCTGATTGTGAAAGTGACGATTGTGTTTTGCTACTATTTGCCGACCGAACCGCAGAACAATTCTGAAATGAAACCACGAGTACAAAAAATGAACTCACTATGCCTACTAGCCACTTTGTTTTTCTAGTCATCAACTTTTTAACGTACATCGTGCTTTCCCCTAAACGTGAATATATAAAGCATTAATTATTTTTAGCTCCGCTTGTTAGCCAGTCTTCGATATC
>JAYTTH010000219.1:0-1804 GCA_043745515.1 Pseudobdellovibrionaceae bacterium
GAGCAGCTTTTGTTCTTGAAGAAATTTTTACAGGTTTAGATTTAACTTTAAAAGAAATTGTTATCGTTTGCGATCGCTATTCTGCCTATAAATGTTTTGCGAAAACAATTGAGATTTTAATATTAGCGTTTTGCTGGGCCCATGGCAGACGAGACTTTCTTGATCTTGCTAATTCATATCCAGAGTTCACGGATTGGTCCTTCAAATGGGTTGAAAACATTGGAAAAATATATCACATCAATAAAGAACGACTTGCTCACTGGGATCGCGACAAGCCTTTCGATCAACAAAATAAACAATTTGAGAAACATCAAAAGTCACTGGTTTGTCATTTAGAAAAAATGAAAGAGTCTGCTAATAAGGAGTTGTCTAAAAAAGTGCTACATGATTCGAAAAGAAAAGTCTTGAATAGCTTGCTGAATCACTGGGAAGGCTATACCGTATTTGTCGACAGGCCTTTCGTAAAATTGGATAATAATACCGCCGAGCGAGAAGTTAGAACTTGTGTTGTCGGAAGAAAAAACTTTTATGGCTCTGGTTCCATCTGGAGCGCAACGCTCTCCGGACAAATGTATACATTTATAAAAACATATGAGCTTTGGGGCCTTAACGCTTCTAAGGTTTTGTATTCATATTTAAATGCATGCGCAGAAAATGGCGGAAAAGCTCCTGAGCAATTAGAAGATTTTCTTCCATGGAAAATGAGTAAAGAGCGTCTAGAATTTTTTAAAAGCACGATGGAAATTAGCGCCTAAGGTTTAAAGAAAGGGTTACGATGAATCGTTTCAGCGGTCGAGATTTTACAAATGATGAACTAACCCTAATTCGTGAACTTATTTCTAATAATCCGAAGTATAGCCGAACGAAGTTATCTCAACTCGTTTGTAAAGAGCTGAACTGGTATAAGTTTGATGGTAAAGTCAAAGAAATGTCTTGTCGAGTGGCCATGTTAAGAATGCAAGATAGCGGTTTAATTACTCTGCCAGCAACAAGAAAAAAAATACAGAAAAATAAAATCGAATTAACACCAAGAACAGACCAAGGGGCGACGATAGAAAAAGCAGTTCATGAACTTTCGCCCATCACGCTAACGCTTGTCGACAAGAAGACGACAGCTATTTGGAACGAGTACATTCATCGATATCATTATTTGGGTTACACGCCTTTACCAGGTGCGCAGTTAAGATATATTGTGCGATGCGATGATCAGATTATTTCTTTGCTAGGTTTTGGCGCTAGTGCTTGGATGTGCAAACCCAGAGATGAATATATTGGCTGGTCTCACTCTATGCGAGAAGAAAATTTAAATCTAGTTATCAATAACAATCGTTTTCTAATACTACCATGGGTAAAATCAAAAAACTTAGCCTCGTCAATTCTATCAAAAGTATCCAAAAGAATTACATCTGACTGGCAACAAAAATATAATTATAAACCAGTTCTTATAGAGACATTTGTCGATACAGAAAAATTTAATGGCGGTTGTTATAAAGCCTCAAATTGGAAAAATCTAGGCGAAACAAAAGGCCGTGGAAAACTTGGCGTCTCGGGCAAAAAAAGCACATCAATTAAATCCATTTGGGTTTTCCCTCTAACCAAGACTCACCTAAACACTCTTACCATCAGCCAGAAATAGCCAAACGCACTTAGACCTCGAATTTGCACAAACGGGGTTTACCGAATGTTTACAAACTCCCCACCTTTTCAAGGAGGGCGGTTCGACGCCTCGATGGCAGCGAAGCTGACGGGGCGGTTAGCTGGTCGTCGCTCCAAATTGCTAAGTAAATCAGGTATTTTAGAACAA
>JAYTTH010000220.1:0-6528 GCA_043745515.1 Pseudobdellovibrionaceae bacterium
GCAAAAATTGGAAGTGAAACTGGGCTTAAGTGAGGATGGATTGGTTGAAATAACCGAAGGCATCGAAGAAAACGCACAGATCATAACCAAGGGCCTGACATTAATTTCTGACGGTTCCAAAGTCGAAATCAAACAACAATAACTCAACAACTGACGTCATCGGCCTCATACTTGAAGGATGATTGAATTTAGTATCAAAAGGCCCGTTGCCGTTTTTATGTTTTGCTTAGGCATTATGGCGCTAGGTTATATTTCAATCACACGCATCCCTGTGCAAATGTTGCCAGAAATTAAAACAACTCAAGTCCAAATACTCTCGGAACTTAGGGGGGCCACTCCTGAAGAAATAGAAGAAACCGTAACGACGCCAATTGAAAGAAATATTTCTACTGTGCCCGGAATTTTAAATGTGTCGAGCAGTTCTCAGCGAGAGATTTCAAAGGTTATAGTAAATTTAAGCACTAAAATTGACCAAGTAGAAAGCATCAACTTGCTAAAGGATCGCATCGATTCCGCGGGCATGGCCGATGGGACTCGAACTCGAATACTTCGAATTCAACCCAATAGTGAACCGCTTTTTACAGTTATTGTCAGTCCGGTCAGTGGCGATCTATTGAAGGCTCAAGAGTTTTTAGAAGACACGTTGTTGTTGCAAATCGAAAGAGTTGAAGGTATCGCGCTTGCCGAGGTGTCGGGATCGCCTAAGCGTATTTTAGATATAGAACTGAATCCCATTCGAAGTGCTCCCTACGGAGTTTTTCCGAATGTGGTTTCAGATATGATCCTTTCGAAAAGCAAACAAAGTTCGGCCGGCGAGGTTCTTGAAAATGGCAAAAAATCGTCTGTAAAAATTGGCAAATTAATCGAAACTGCGGATGATATCGGTAAAATTATCGTTAAAAAAGAGAAAGACAAATTTCTACGTATTGAAGATGTGGCAACCGTAACCGCGACAACATTGGATTCACCTTTGCAAATCAAAATTGGAAACACACCGGGCCTTATTTTGCGGGTTCACAAAGAAGCCGAAGCCAATGCGGTCGAAGTTTCTAAAAAAGTAAGAAAAATAATTTCTGATTTTGCCATTGGCCATGAGGACATTTTAAAATTTCAAGTTTTAGCAGATACAGGAAAAGGCGTTGAAGCTAGTGTAGATAATGTTGTTCATTCTGTTGTCACCGGCGGCATTTTAGCGTCCGTGATTATATATTTGATGCTTCAGTCTGCTTGGTCCAGCTTTATAGTGGTCACAGCAATTCCGCTTTCACTATTTATTACTTTGATACTGATGTTTCTAACTGGAATTTCCTTTAACTTAATGTCGCTAGCTGGCTTGGCTCTTGGCGTGGGCATGCTAGTTGATAACTCGACTGTTGTTTTAGATGCAATCGATGAAGTAAAAATGCATTCAAAAGATAGCTATACAGCTGCTTATTTGGGAGCCAAACGCGTCGGTTCTGCCATTGCCGGTTCAACTTTTTCAAGCATTGCTGTTTTTGGCCCACTCACCATGATGCAAGGGTGGCTCGGAATGTTATTTCGAGATTTAGCGATTACGATTTGTTTTTCTGTTTTTTCCTCACTCATTGTGGCTTTGACAGTTATTCCAATGTTATGCGCCTTAGACAAAAAGAAATCCGATGGCACGCCAAAAAAGAATAGTGTAGAAAGGAGCAAACGCCTATTTTCCACGGCTGTCCTTGATTGGCGCATTTGGATTCGCCGACAGGTGCTGTATCCAATTTGGGCGTTTGAAAGCGTGCATCTCACATGGAGAAGGATCGGGAATGAATCAAAGCGTTTAATTGTACCCTTTCTGCTTCAGCTGCGGCACCTTCTTGTCGAGCCACTTCTTAAGTTAACTCGCGTCTTTTTGTTTACTATTGAAAGTAAAATAAATCAGCTGATTCCCTGGACAATTAATAACACCAGAAAGGTTCTCTTATCATCTGCCGGAATTACGGCGCTTGGAGCTTTTTTGTTTTTTAGTCTGGGATCAGAAGTTTTTCCTGATGAAACCATGAATCAATTTAACTACCGGCTTGAAATGCCTAGTGGTAGCCCGGTTTCGGTTTTGAGTAGCATTGCCGATCAAATTGCCTTGAAAAGTAAACTATCAAAAGTCATTACTCGCACGGCTTCTCAAATTGGCGAAGAGGCTAGTCATCTGGGTAAAGTTACGTTTGAAACTAACGCCTCGGTTGTGGATTCAATTCAAGAAATAAATTCAATCTTGCATCAGTTTCCAGATTTACGATTTTCTAGGATCAAGAAAACTCTGGTTAACGATGAACCTCCCATTGTCGTTGAAATTTTTGAAGACAGTCTGGAGGCGCTAAAATCTAAAACCAATAAAGTTGCCGACGCAATGGCCCATCAAGACTGGCTTGCTGAAGTGGAAACATCCTTGAAATCCGATGTCCAAGAAATAGTAATTGAACTTGATAAAAGCAAGATGAGTCTATACGGCGTAGACGCCTCTAGCTTTTCCGGTCCTATAAAAGCTATTTTGAATCCTCAGTTGGCAGGGAATCTAAATATCAACGGGTTTGAGCATATGATTCAAGTTCGAATGCCTGATTCCTATTTAAATTCCGTTGAAAAAATTAAGCAGTTTTCTACGGATATTGAAAATGATAAAAAACTGTTTTTGTCACAGATTTCAAATCCTCACGAGCAAAATCGCACGGGTCTGATCGAGCATAGTGATAGAAAACGCGTGGCGCGGATAATAGCGACACCTAAAAAAATCGATTTAGGGGAAGCCGCGAATAGATTAAGCCTCCTGCTTAAACGAGAATTCAAAGATCTGCATTGGGAGCTATCTGGGCAAGCAAAAAGTCGCGTTAAAAATCAGCAAGATCTTTTATGGACGATCAGTTTATCCATTTTTTTAATTTTTCTAATTTTGGCAAGTCAGTTTGAAAGCTTTAAGCAGCCAATTATTATTTTGGTAGCGGTTCCTCTATGCGTAGTGGGTGTCTCTTTATTTTTATGGATATGGCAATTGAACGTATCTGCTTTGGTATTTGTTGGATTTATCGTTTTGGTAGGCGCCAGCGTCAATACAAGTATTGTCATGGTTGATTTCGCTAACCAGATTTTTCTTGAAGAGCACGTGTCACGCGCCGAGGCCATTCGGATTGCTACTATTAAACGATTGAAGCCAATCTTGGTTACCACTGCCGCGAATGTTTTTGGACATCTTCCCATGGCGTTTGCGTCGGGCACAGAAGGATCGGCGATGCAAAGGCCTTTAGCCGTAACGCTCGTTGGTGGCCTAGTCAGTTCTGTTTTATTGACCATTCTTGTAGTGCCGCCAATTTATATTGCCCTAACTAAAGAGCCCCATGCAAAAGTGGCTTGAGAGTATTATTTCTAAAAAAGTATTTACGCTATCGATATTGGTCGCCCTCGTAACCAGTTATTCCCTATCTAGTCTAAATAAAATTTCTATCGAGGTTATGCCCAAAGAAAATACTCCGAGTTTTTTGTATATTCGATTGGATGCCAAAGAGCAATTAGACCCAGAATCGGTGGCAAAAACATTGAGCCTGCCCGCGGAGGGGATTTTAAAAACGGTACCGCGTTTACTAAAAATGAATTCTCAGACAGATGCCCGAGGAGTTTCCTTTTCGTTGACGTTTAAACCAAAAACTAATTTGGACCTAACTTCACAGATAATCACTGAAAATATTCAAGGTATTGAGACACAAGGTCTTATTTCCACACGAAGCCTTGCGATCACAAGGCTAAATCCCGACGCCTCATCTGTTTTGAAAATTAGTTTTGCCTCAAACGAAGAACTGCTTGATAAGCAAAAGCAAATCAACGACCAGTTGAAGCAGAAATTGGAATCCATTTCTGGCGTGTCCAAAATTGAATTTTCAAACACCACCGAGCCCACGGTAATATTTAAAACGACTAAAAAAATTCTAGCCGAACGCGGAATCAGTCCCTCTGATTTTTCGGCTAAATTGAACTTTGCACCGATTCGTGAAAACTTAGGTTTGATAGCTGAAGGCAAGGAAGCAACTAAAAAAAACGTTCTGTTTTTATCTGAATCAAAAACATTAAGCGACGTTCGAAAAAAAAATGTGGGCACCAGATCCGTGGTTACGTTGAGTTCGCTCACAGACGAAGTTAGGAAAAACAATATTGAATCAACTAATCGAACCAACGGCGCCCCGGCATTTTTTATTGAAATTTTCGCAAAAGAAACCGCCAATCTATTTGACCTTAGACGGGATATTTTACAAAAACTGAGAGCACTTAAGGAATCAAATTCGCTTTTTAAAACTCTGCAATTTGAAAATGTGCTAGATAAAATTTCAGATCTTGAGCTTGCTATCTCTGATGTTTTTGAAAATCTTTGGCAAGCTATTCTAACGACGTTTCTAGTTGTGTTTCTTTTTATTCGTAAGTTGCGCCAAACTATGCTTATTTGCGTAACGATTCCGATGTCACTTATTTACACAGTATTGATAATGTATTTAAATAATTCATCTTTGAATATTCTGACCTTATCTGGTTTGATTTTAGGAATTGGTATGGTGGTGGATAACGCTATTTTGGTAGTGCAAAAATTGGGTGATTTTCGTGATTTGCCTGCCCGCGAAGCGGCTGCAAAGGCGGCTTCGCAGTCGTCCCTGGCGCTGATACTATCGAGCTTAACTAATGCGATAATTTTTCTGCCGGTCGCTTTTTTGGAAGGCGGGGATTCCTTCACTGATTTGTTAAAAGCTTTTCAGTTGCCAATCATGGCGTCGTTGGTGGCCTCGTTATTTGTGTCGTTGATTGTGTTACCTCTGTGTTTTCTATTTTCTGAAAAATTTAGAAAAAACCAGAATAGAAATAACATTCCAAAATCCCGCTCGGAACCAAAACTATCTTATTTTGCGAAGGCCCTCGGACAGCTTTATCGATTTCGCAGACAGGGCGCGGCGCTTGTTCTGTTGCTAACTATGATATCTTTCAATTGGATCCGGGATATAGAGGCCACTGACCTTGAAAGTCCAAGAGATCCCTTTACTCAGATAAATTTTAAATTTTCAGCGGATACCACCAAATTTGAACGGGGACAATTTTTTAACAGCGTAGAAAAGAAAGTTTTGAATTTGGCGACCAAAGAAAAGCGGATCAAGTTTATCGTATCCGAGCAGAATACAAATTATGAATCGGCATCGATCGTCGTGTTTCCCGTCGAGTCCGACGACAAAGACCGCACTTTGGTTGAAATTGACATCCTAATGACGAAATTTATTCAGGAAAACGATCCGCATCAAGTGGGTTGTATGGTGGCAGTTGGTTGGATAGCAGCAGGAATGAGTTCTGCAACCAGGCAATATGATTATATTATGTCGGGTCCTCGTTCCTCTGTTATTATGGCCAATATTTCGGAACTTAAGAAAAAATTAGTTAAAATTCCCGGCGTTATAGATGTTCTTTCAGATGCTGAAATTTCGGGAGGAAAGAAATTACTCTTAAGTGTAAACGATGAAAAACTGACCCGAATGGGATTGACCACGTCAGCGTTAGCTTCGCAAATTTCAAGTTTGAGTTTTTCGCAATCCCTAGCGCCTGTGTTTGATCATGAAGATATTTTGAGTGTCTTATTTCAGTTGGATCCGGATGAAGTATTGTCTCTTGATCATTTTAAAAGAATTGGAATTTTAGTTAATGATAAAAGGATTCCTGCTGGCGAGCTTGGCGAGTTTCGCTCGTTGCCGGTGCCAGCAAGTGTATCGCGCGCAGAAGGATTGAACAACGCTCGACTTCGTGTGATTTTCGATCCTCACACTCCGGAAGCAGATTACCAAACAGCAAATAAAAACGTAAAGGCCGTGATTTCTGAACACATTTTGCCGCCGGGCTATGGACCGCCTAAAAATGATTCAGCCGCACGGATAGAAGAAATGCAATCAAAGACGTATTTTATCATAGCGCTTTCGCTTTTTCTAATCTATTTAACTTTGGGTGCGACTTTAAATTCGGCAATTTTACCTTTTGCAATTATTTTCACAGCACCTATTGCATTGATTTTTGGAGTCCTAGGTCTCAAGCTATGCGGAATGAGTTTAGACGTAATGGCCCGCTTAGCTTTGGTTATTTTGGTTGGCTCTGGGGTCAACAACGCCATTATTTTTATGGATCTCATTTTAGATCTTCGCAATCAGGGATTTAGTAAAAAAGAAGCTATCATTAAAGGATTAACCAAGCGGGCATCAGCCGTTTTTATGACTACGATGATTCAGATAATTGGGGTCCTGCCGGTCGCTTTGGGCAAAGCGAAAATGATGGGAATTCCATATTCAAGCTTAGGAATTGTAATCATTTTTGGAATGCTATTTTCCACAATAGTAACATTGGTAGTTTTGCCGTTTGCCTATGATCTGTGCGATCAAATAGAACAAAAAATCACTGCGTCTTAATGTTAGGGATAACGCTTACGCCAAGGGTATTCAGTACCCGAGCCGCCGTTGAAAATCGTGTTCTTAGTCGATTGGCCAAAGCTACTTTTGAATCAAA
>JAYTTH010000221.1:0-1788 GCA_043745515.1 Pseudobdellovibrionaceae bacterium
AAATAAAACTAACTAATATTGTTTTTATGGGCATGGGAGAACCGTTAGACAATTCTGACGAGGTTTTTAAAGCTGTTGAAATTTTAAATTCGCCTTGGGGAGTGAACTTTTCAAGACGTAGGGTGACTATATCAACATCAGGTATCGTCCCTGAAATGTGGAAGGTTGCACATAATAAGACTCGCTTGGCAGTCAGTTTAAATGGCTATGATGATGAAAGTCGCACTTCGGTTATGCCAATAAATAAAAAGTACCCTCTAAAAGATTTGTTGAAAGCCTGTGATGACTACATCAAAGAGACCGGCGATCGAGTCACCTTTGAGTATGTTTTGCTTAAAGGAATTACGGATCAAGTTGAACATGCAAAGAAACTACATCAGTTAACTAAAGATATTCCGTGCAAGATTAATATTATCCCATTTAATGAACATCCTGATTCTGGCTTTGAGCGTCCTTTAGACAGCCAAGTTTTAAAGTTCCAACAAGAACTTATGCGCCTAGGATCCCATGTGTTATTACGCCGCACGATGGGCCGAGATATTTTTGCCGCCTGTGGACAGTTGACCAGTGAATCAGAGGCGCATCCAGGGCAAATGGACACGTCCAATTCAAAATTAATTAGAACTTTTCATTTGAAAACAAATCCCGCAGTCACCCATACTTAAAAAAAGGAAAAAACATGTCTCAATTACTAGTTGTTGGATCTCTAGCCTATGATTCAATTCAAACGCCATCTGGCAAAGTGGACAAAACATTGGGTGGGTCTGCAAATTATTTTTCGTTAGCGGCAAGCTTGTTTGCCCAAGTCCGAGTAGTCGGTGTCGTAGGGGAAGATTACTCAGCGGCAGATAAAGAAATTTTAAAGCACCGAAAAGTAGATCTTTCCGGAGTTGAAACGGTTCCAGGAAAAACCTTTCATTGGGAAGGTAAATACGAAGGCGATTTAAACGAAGCCAAAACATTAAAAACCGAATTGAATGTTTTTGAACATTTTAATCCTAAATTGCCAGCTGGATTTGTAGATTCGCCTTTTGTTTTTTTGGCTAACATTGCTCCTGAGTTGCAATTGCAGGTTTTGAATCAAGTTAAAAATCCTCTTTTTGTGGGCATGGACACAATGAATTTCTGGATTTTGTCTAAAAAAGAACCTCTATTAAAAGTATTAAAACATGTTGACGTAATATTAATAAATGAAGGCGAAGCAGACTTGTTGACTGAATCAAAAAATGCGATTGAAGCGGCTCCGAAAATCTGCGCCTTGGGCCCCAAATATGTTGTTGTGAAACGAGGCGAATATGGTTTTGTTCTTTATTCAAAAGACGATGGATATTACCTATTGCCCGCTATGCCCGTTCCAAATGTCGTCGATCCGACAGGCGCCGGTGACACGTTTGCTGGTGGATTTTTTGGCTATTTGACTTCGTTCAACAAAAAGCCTGATTTTGAAGCCCTTAAAAAAGCCTGTGTTGTTGGAACCATGTGTTCTAGTTTCACCATTCAAGATTTTGGAGTGAAATCGATTGTTGAAGTGAATAAAGAAAAACTCAAAGCGCGCTACTCTGAGTTTAAAAAATCTGTTGGACTATTGGAACCGGTTTTTTAATTGGGTACCGGTTTAATTAGACACGGAGCCTTTATAAACTTTCAAACACTGATTTGTGGGTTCGCCGCGCAAAGCGTTTAACTTCGCAGTGAATTTTGTTTCAGTTTCTGACGGTGGTAGCAGTTTTTCCTGCCCAGCAAAAGAATAGTACTGAAGTCGACTCTTTTGACCAGTCGAAACAAAAA
>JAYTTH010000222.1:0-6467 GCA_043745515.1 Pseudobdellovibrionaceae bacterium
CTTTATGAATGGGATCTATCCCCGGAATTTTTTTTCCAACCAACGTATGTCCAGCTTCATGAAATGCCGTTACCCGCTTGTCTTCATCAGAAATGACCATTGATTTCCGCTCGCTGCCCATAATTACTTTGTCTTTTGCCTTTTCAAAATCTTCCATTTCAAGATAATTCTTGCCATTTCTGGCGGCAACCAACGCTGCTTCGTTTACCAAGTTTTCTAAATCAGCTCCGCTAAATCCAGGAGTTCCGCGCGCTATTCGCGAGGGTTCTACATCAGGACCAAGGGGAGTTTTTCGCATGTGAACATTTAAAATATGCTCACGACCTTTAATGTCCGGCTTATTTACAACAACTCGACGATCAAATCTACCCGGTCTCAATAAAGCTGGATCTAATACATCTGGTCGGTTTGTCGCGGCTATCAGAATAACGCCTTCATTGGATTCAAAACCATCCATTTCTACTAACAATTGATTCAGCGTTTGCTCACGTTCGTCATGACCACCACCCATACCTGAGCCTCGATGTCTTCCAACTGCGTCGATTTCGTCGATAAAAATTAAACAAGGAGCATTTTTTTTGCCCTGTTCAAATAAATCACGCACCCGAGACGCACCCACACCCACAAACATTTCCACAAAGTCAGATCCAGAGATCGAATAAAAAGGAACGCCAGCTTCACCCGCTACCGCTCGAGCTAGCAAAGTTTTTCCCGTTCCCGGAGAACCCACAAGCAATACACCTTTTGGAATTCGACCACCCAGTCGAGAAAATTTCTTTGGCTCTTTCAAAAAGAACACAATTTCTTGCAATTCATCTTTGGCTTCATCAACGCCAGCCACATCTTTAAAAAGAACCTTGTGTTTATTCTCGGTCAATAACTTGGCTCGGCTTTTTCCAAAGCTCATCGCTTTGCCACCACCCACTTGAACTTGTCGCATGATAAAAAATATTAAACCGCCAATCAGTAATAACGGTAACCAGTTTGTAAGAAAACTCATAAATAAATTATTTGTATCTGAACGCTCGTATTTAGGAATGATCCCCTTATCCCGAAGTTCTTGATACACTTTGTCGCCCGGATTTCCAATAAAACTAAATGACAATCCATCAAATTCTTTTTCAAATTCTGGCTTTACTTCACCAAAAAATTCGCCCGTGTCGATATGAATCGTTAACTTCTCCGGGTTAATTTTACTGTCATTAACTGCAGTCATAAATTTATTAAAATTAAAATTAGCAATCGTCTTTTGGTGCTTCTGCTGATAAAACTGAAGAAACATAACAGACAAGATCACTATAAAAAACCAGAAGGCTAAAACTTTTTGTTGAGGCTTCATCGGATCCTTTCACGGGCCCAGAACTGATTTCTGAGCGCTCTATTTAGAATAACATTTAAAAAAATGGACACAAGAAAAGATGAAAAATATTTCAACTTTTATGTTACCACACCTATGATTTAAGTCCGGCCAATACAATTCAAATACATCCCTTAGGATTCAAGAATCCGAATGGTCAATTGCCCTGCGTTAACTAGACAATCAAAGGTCTTGAAATGAATATGGCAACGATCACTATCCTTGTCCAGCTGCCGAATGATTTCTTTTAGCTGGCTCGACTTAATACTTTTTAAGCCGGCTCTGCTAACATAAAAAGCAAGACAGCGTAGCTTTTCATCGACGCTTAGAGATTGAAAATAAACTAAGTCGATTGTTTGGCCCTCAAAATCCCAAGGAAATTCGGTTTTCACTGACTTTATTTCATTTATTGAATGAATTAATGACAGTGCCAATCTCTGTCGACTGCCGCGACGTTTGCTTTCTAACATTGGCAGCCAAAGATTTCTGATCCAGTTCCGTAAATAGCTACTATCAGCATTGCTTGGATCCTCGGCAAACACGAGTTCTTTTAGCTTTTGGTAAGCTTCAAGATCACTTCGTCCGTGCAAACCAAACGGGCGCCAAAGGTACAATCGTCTTTCTTTCAATTGAGACCATTGAAAGTTTGTTCGCAATCCAACAAAGGAACTGCCTCGAATTAATTTGATCAGCTGAGTTTCAAGCCAATCGTCACGATGGTGCGCCAGTGCCACAACTTTGATTTGGTATTTTCTAGAAATAGCCTCAAAAGAACTCAATCGAAATTCACGAAATTCAGCTTCTGAATTCAAAATTTTGTCGGTGCGAACCAGTTCAAATATCAAATTATTTTCGGTGCAAAACAGTTCTACTAATTTTGCTGCTCGATCACGATAATTCGCCAAATTACCGTGTTTACCATGGTGACAATGAACGACGACAAGGCGATCAGCCGGAAAACAGGCTGTTAGGCATTTAAGCAACACGATACTGTCTCTGCCTCCAGAAACACCAACAAGCAATCGATCAGAGCCGCTTTTAAAATTTTGAATGGAGTCTGCTTTTTTCCAGGAATTAAAAACTGCGTGTTCTAATTTATTTTTTGCTTTCACTTGATTCCCAAAGATTGAACGTTGCAGAATTCTCGTATTCCAAACGCGCCTGATTCACGGCCATAGCCTGAATTTTTAACCCCTCCAAATGGGACTCTGGCATCAGATTTCAATATATCATTGACTGCTAACATTCCAACATTAAATCTTGCATGCAGGCACTGGGCTTTAAATTTTTCTTTATCTCCAATCCAAACAAGCCCGAGTCCATACGGACTGGCATTCACCCTATTTTCAAGTTCAATTTCGTTGCGATAGGTCGTAACCATGCCGATTGGGGAAAACAGTTCCTGCTCTTGAAAGAACTGAGACATCATCGATTCGTCCAGCGCTTGGGCCTCTAATAGAAAGAAGCAAGGAGATACAAAATATCCTTTAGAGTGGGGTGTTTCGAGAATGGCCGTTGAAGAATACGATTTCTGTTTAAGAAAATCAATGTGCTGCAAATATTGGTTATAAAATTGTTTGTGTGCCAGCGGTCCTAATTTGCTTTTTTTATCCAACGGATTTCCTATTGTATATAATGAAAGCTCACTTTCAACAGCCAGCATAAATTCACCGGCCTTTTTTTGAGAAACAAAAAACCGTTTGGACGCAATACAACTTTGTCCATTATTTGTAAGACGACCCTTTACGGCCAATTGAGCAGCCAAACCAATATTTGCCGTCTCATCTACGATGAAAGCATCATTGCCGCCCAGCTCGAGGACTGATTTCTTTAAATATCGCCCGCTCAGTTCACCAACAATTCGTCCGATTTTTGAGCTGCCGGTAAAGGTTACTGCCTGCACTGATTTATGCGAATAAATCTGCTCGGTCTGTGACGGATCTAATACTACCGTTTGCAAAATGAGTGGTCCATTGAGCTCTGAAATAAGCGTTTCAAAAAACAACCCCACTGCCGTTGTTATTTCAGAATGCTTAAGCAATATAACATTGCCGCTAAGCCAAGCGCCAACCGCAAATCTGAAAAATTGCCAAACTGGATAGTTCCAAGGCATTATCGCAAAAACAATACCTACCGGCATAAAATTAACAGTCGTTTCGGGGTAATGGGCTGTTAGAATTTGAGATTGCAAAAATTCAGCGCCATATTCCAAATAGTAGTCAATTTGTGAAATGGATTTTTCAATTTCTAGGTTTGATTCAATCAATGGCTTTCCCATTGTTTGGGTAATCAATAAGGCTAGCGCTGGCACGTGTTTTTGCATACTTAATTTTAGATTTCTCAAAAAATCTAGTCTCTGTGCCAAGGTGAATTTTTTCCAGACTAAATAGTTAGTGTCTAAAATTTCAATTTTGGACAAAATGGATTCATCAGTCATGCAGGAATAGGATGCCAGTTTCTCTTCGGTACTTGGATTTATTGTCTCAAATGTCTTCATCAAATAGCCATACACCCAGCAAAAGGAAAAATCAAACTCCCGTTAAATCCTTTGGATTACTCTATAAGAGAGAAAACTTTATTTACATCAGGAGCAATAAATCTAACTTTTGATTGATCCATCACAAATAAAAGTTGCTGAGTGGAATCGTAATACGCATCTTTTAATCGAAGCGCGCACGCAGAGTTGGTCATTCCGTTGGCACAATAACCAGATCCCCAACTGCCGTTGCCTGCGAGTAATTCCCAAGTATTAGCAGCAACATCATATTTTCTAAATTCACTTGAAAAACCGCTTTTCGCATAAAGATCGACACTGTTTGGACTTTCAAGCACCAGGTTTCCATCATTCACAAAACTGCTCAATCCTAGATTTGTCTGAGCTTGGCCCGTTTTATCAAACCCAATAATTCTGGAATTGTTACAGGCCTGGCCAGATGCTACGGGCAATGTCAACTCACAGACCCGCAAATAAATAGCTTTAATATTTTGGTAGTCTTGGTCAAAGGTAACAGCTGGAGTGCTTGTTGCAATCATATCTTTGCCCGGATTTGAAGCGATATTGTACACATTTTTTGTATTCAAATCTAGGGACTGAATTTGTTTCTCTTCTGTCGGCTTAAAAATGCGCAATTTGTAACGTGCGGTTGATGTCGCATTAAGTGCGGCTTCTGGATTGGCCGATTGAAAAATCAACCAACCATTTGGCAAGCTTTGAAAGGCGCCAAAGAAAACCAAACCCTCAGAGTAGTTAATTTTCAAATTCAAAGGGGAACCAATTGAATCCGATTCATCTGCCCCCCCACCAATCATAGTTACAAGACGTGGCAGGCTATCATTAAAATCAATCCTTCTAATTACTAATTCTGCACTGCCCGTGGATTTACGATCTAGAATCCATAGTTGGCCCCCGTCACTTAACACCATTCGAAGTGGTTCGACTAGTTTAGCTGTCCCGTCTATATTTCCGTCAACACTTTGACTTGCGGTCGCCACTAGAATTGAACTGCACGGCTCTGATCCACACACTTGAACCAGATCCACTTTGCGAAGGCCTGTGACCCGATCTCGAATCAAAACTTGTCCACGTGGCAAATACACAATCAGACCGGGGTCAATCGAATGAGAATCATTATTTACAAAATTAGAATAGTTATAACTCGAGGTTGTATTTTGAATCGTCAGCCCCAATCGTCGTGAGACATCCGTTGAGGAAGATGCTTTGTAAAACGAATCAGACCCTGTTGGAACAGTGACTAGCAATTGATTGAGAGTTATTTTATCTGTGCCATTTGTATCCGTATTAACTCGGCGATTTCCTGCCCGATCCCGAAGATGCAGATAAGGCGTCAACGATTGGGCTAACATCCCAGCAAAAACGGGCAATGCCCCGCTAATTGATAAAGTTTTTTTCACCCAGCATCGATCTTCATTGTCGACTTCATTTGCATTTAAACTAAAGCAATACGCTCCGATGCCAGATAAATCATCTAGGTCACCAGTAACTGATAACAACTTTAAAAATAAAAATGGATTATTTGCTGGGAGTCCAACACCGGCTAACCCATTAGAGTTTAATGTCGGAAGCCCGTTATCAATCACAAATGTGTTGCTGGATTCGATCTGCTTAGAGGCTGGAATTTTTCCATAGGCAGTTATCCTCAACTTAAAATCACTTCCCACTAGATCACTCGGAATATTCCAAATCACCTGGGTGAGTTGATCAGAACTTGAAAGCACTTTGTCTTTGATTAATGACCAGGCGGCATCTGAATCGTGTTTATATTCAATGATATTTTCGTTTACACCCATAACACTATCTACCACTTTAAAATTTATTTTATAGGAACTACCCGATTGATAGGCATCGCCGCCCCTGAAATTGTACATTATAATTTCTGGCTTGTAAGCAAGGCCGGTTCCATTTGGAACGTTGTCCGTCTTTGGATCCGTAACGTTGCTTGAACATCCAATTAAAATTCCAGCAATAAGTGAAAAAAATATTGTCATAATCATAAACCCAATTCTCCAACACCCATTTGACCGTCGTAAATAACTGGGAAAAACAATTTATTTTCTGAAGCCGAATATTCTAAGGAATAGCCCATGCATGTGTAACCAATTGGTAATTTAATAGGGGTAACTAGAACATTCGTCGCAATCGTGGCTGATCCCAAATGCGATTTCATATCATTGCTAAATGAATACTTAACAAATCTTCCATTCGTCATACACACATAGGCATCAAAAGGCCGGGTTTTAACTGGGTCATAAAAAACTCTAAATCCACGGACATTTTGTCCATCAAGGCCATTTATTAACGTTCCTACTTTTCCTGCACCTACAACATTACTAGAAGTATCTCGGCTTAACGCAAAATAACGAATTCTTGGTTCATTAGTCCAATACTCGCCATTGGCAGAAAAAACGTAGGATGTTCCTCCGACATCTAAATATTGAACTTGCGAACTGTACCGAGGAAATGCAGTGGTCCCAGAAATCGTCGTTCCATCTAAACCAAATGCGTACCTTAACCCTGTCCACCAGTCACCCATAGTTAAATTACGAACGAGTTGAGTCCCATCCGGGATAGTTTTTAATAACTTTAACCCAC
>JAYTTH010000223.1:0-1770 GCA_043745515.1 Pseudobdellovibrionaceae bacterium
ATCAAGCTCAAAGGCTTTTTTGCAATCGCTGCGATGAATGGCCACACCACGCCCACGAGAAATAAATCCAATAATCGGGTCCCCTGGAATCGGCGAACAACATTTAGCAAAGTGCACCAGCATATCATCCATGCCTTCTACGGAAATAAGCGATTTGGTGCGCTTCATTTTTTGAGACGCGCTCTTTAGGATTTTCTCCATAAAAGAAGATTCATGAGGCTTTGGATCAATGCTTTGTGATTTAGGTGCCAACCGATCAACAATATTGCGAGTCTCTAGTTTCCCGTAACCAACTTTAATATAAAGTTCGTCTGTTCCGTGAACTCCATAGTCTTTTAAAAACTTATCGTAGTCTTCGCCCTTTAAATAGCGAACAGCAGCCAGTCCAAACTTTCTGAATTCTTTTTCCAATAGTTCTTTCCCAAGAAGCCAACTGCGCTTACGCTGTTCTTCTTTGACAAAGGCACGAATTTTAGATTGCGCTTTGCTCGTGATACAAAACTTCAGCCAATCTTTCGATGGCGTTTGTGTTTTAGACGTAATTATTTCAACTGTGTCGCCGTTTTTGAGTTTATGTTTTAATGGAATCATTTTTCCATTTATTCGCGCGCCCGCACATTGATTGCCTAAATCTGTATGAATCGCGTACGCAAAATCTATAGGCGTCGCTCCGTCTGGCAATTCCTTGACATCCCCATTTGGCGTGAAGACATAAATTTCCATATCAAACATTTCTGTTTTTACGGTATCTAAAAATTCTTCGGGATTTCGAACGGTCTGATGCCACATGACCAGCTCGCGCATCCAGTTAGACTGCCCTACAGCCTCTTCCGAAATCTTCCCACGCTCTTTGTATTTCCAGTGGGCAGCAATCCCGCGTTCAGCTATTAAATGCATTTCTTCCGTACGAATTTGAATTTCAATGCGATCGCCGCCCGGTCCCAATACTGTTGTATGCAAGGAGCGGTAATTATTAGTTTTCGGCATGGCGATAAAATCTTTAAATCGACCAGGGACCGGCTTCCAAAGGGAATGGATATGCCCTAGCACTTCGTAGCATTCAGAAATAGAACTCACAATTACCCGAAAAGCTAACACATCAAATACTTGTTCGTAATCAATATTACGGGCCTGCATTTTTCTGTAAATCGACCAAAGATGTTTTGATCGCCCATAAACTTGAAATTTAATTTGAGTTTTTTCTAATGATTTTCCAATTTGTTTTCGAACATCTTCAATGTACCGGTCGGTTTCCGCTTCCGTTTTTTTAACTTTTTGATTTAACTGGTAATGCATGTCCGGCCGATAATACCGAAAGCACAAATCTTCGAGCTCGATCTTTAATTCATTGATACCCATACGACCAGCCAGAGGCGTGTATATCTCAAGGGTCTCAAGTGCGATACGAGCCTGTTTTTCATAGGGCATATGATTTAACGTTCGCATATTGTGCAAACGATCGGCGAGCTTAACTAGAACGACGCGAATATCTTTCCCCATGGCCACGATCATTTTGCGTACATTCTAGCCTTGCTTTTCAACCGAGTTTTTGAATTTCATCTGGGATATTTTCGTTACACCATCCACAAGGGTAGCGACTGTTTCACCAAATTCACGACGAATATCCTCCAAGGTGACGGTAGTGTCTTCAACTGTGTCGTGCAAAATACCGGTGATAATAGAATCAATATCGAGTTTTAAATCGGCAATAATTCCCGCAACCGATAGCGGGTGAAAAATATAAGGTTCGCCCGAGCGGCGAAACTGACC
>JAYTTH010000224.1:0-6392 GCA_043745515.1 Pseudobdellovibrionaceae bacterium
GTGTTGGGCTCGTCAATGGCATCCGTAGGGTTGATTGAAGGGATCGCTGAAGGCGTTGCTAGTTTACTAAAAACGTATTCGGGAGTCTGGTCTGATTCAGCGACCAAGCGAAAACCATTTATTATCGTTGGCTATTTAATGGCCGCGCTTTCAAAACCTTTCATTGGATTGTCAACGACCTGGTTCCACGTATTGTCCGCGCGTGCTATAGATCGTATGGGAAAAGGAATTCGATCGGCTCCGCGAGATTCCTTGATTGCCGATTCAGTTTCAGAAAATCACAGAGGAGCTGCCTTCGGTTGGCACCGTGGAATGGATACTTTGGGTGCGGCCTTGGGTCCCTTGCTTGCTATTATTCTTTTAAATTCAAATTTAACTAGTCTCCGCACTATTTATTTTTGGGCTTTGATTCCGGGTCTGCTTTCCGTTGCAGTCGTTTTATTTGTCAAAGAAAATCCGCCAGTCTTAGTAAGTAAAAAACAAGAAAGCCCTTTTAAAATCTGGAGCGGGTTGAATCCTAGTTTTAAAAGATATCTTTTTGTTTGGGGTCTTTTTTCATTGGTCAATTCTAGCGATGTTTTTTTATTGATGAAAGTTAAAGATTCAGGGCTTTCTACCACTACGGTCATAGCCCTTTATTGCGGCTACAATTTGGTTTACTCGATTTCAAGCCCTTACTTGGGAATTCTTTCCGATCGCATAGAACGAAAAAAAATGATGATAGCTGGATTATTTTTGTTCGGCCTAGTTTATATTGGATTCAGTCATGCTAATAACATTTGGCAGTTTGGTGGCCTATTTTTAGTTTATGGATTGTACATGGGCGCAACCGACGGAGTCGGTAAGGCCTTGGCACTCGACCTTTCTAAAAAAGACCAAAAGGCCGCATCTTTGGGCCTTTTGGGAACAGTAACCGGTGTATGTACAATTTTTGCTAGCCTAGTCGCGGGACAATTGTGGGATCATGCTGGCCCGCCTTGGACATTCTATTATGGCGCTCTAGGCGCCATGCTTGCAGTTGCGGTTTTGGTGACAATAGAATTACATCCTAAAAATAATTATGGTGTTTGACTAGGGCTGCGATCGGACGGAAGAATTTCATGCAAGCGCACGATGATATGAGACTCGACACGTTTTTTAGCCATGGCACGGCTAAGGTGTGCGTTGGTATCACAAAATTCTTTGCTGTCGGTTCTTAAAACTAAATCTGGATGTCCTTTGGGGTCCGAACGACCCGTAATTTCCCTAAGTGTTTTCCAGTAGTAATTGGTCCATTCGTTTTTCTCTTCGGGCTTTACTAATATCCAGGGAGAAACATTGATTAAGCGAACGCCTTTTGCTGTGGCTTGTGTTTTAAAATTTTGGAAGTCAGTGGCAAATCTTTTATAATTTCCTTCGCTGGTTTCCGAAAAAGGGCTGACAGCAGCGGGCGTGCAGCTTTCATAATCGCCATAGGCATTCATATTGTGATAAAAATGTTTGTACGGTGACGGTGAAAATAATCGACGCACTTCTTTTGTAGGATTCAGCTCTGTGGGAAATGGCTTCCAATAGAATTCCAATTTATGAATCCACGATATTGTGTGTTCTCCGTTGGTATAGGAATCCAGACCCAACCGCTGACCGATTCGATAGGCACGCTGCTTGTCAATCCCGACATCAATCCAAAAATTCAGCGATGTGTAAATGATGATGTCTTCGGGCTGAGCCACAGCCAGCGCAATTTCATGCATCAGATAGGGATCGCCTCCTTCAGCTGGAATAGCTAAATTTATGACTGGCTTTCCACTGAGCTTACTTAAAGTTGCTGAATCAATCCCCCATAGGGCATTCGAACCGCCCGCAATTATTATTTTTGGAGTCTTGGTGCTTAAAAAACTTTGCTCAAAGCGACGTTCTTTTTCTTTAATCAAGTCTGCAAATTCACCAAGTTCCGCTGAATCAATGCGGGCAAAAATGAATCCAAACAAAATCCACAAGCCAAAAAATAGAGTTAATCGACGCAAGGTTCACCGTCCATAAACAAAACCATATTGCTGCGACAATGGTATTAGCATGAAAAAAAAGATCGTTACAGCTATGAAAACCCAATCGCTATCGAATAAACCATACGACTTGCGATCATTTTCTTGATTGGCTCGGAAAACGTCAGCGATCACAATCAGCAATCCTATAAAAATAATAAAACTTCCTTGCTGGGCTTGGGGCAATAGTTGAAATGTCGCATCGGCTATGGATTTCAAATGAGCAAAGTCCGCTGACCAGGCTTTTGAATTCATCAGTGTATTTATTTTTTCAACCACACGATCAAAGTGTGAATCCATAAAGAAAAATCGTCCCACAAGAAGCGTAGTAAAAAGATGCAATCGCGATACTATGGGATGAATAGGGATCCGCTCATTTATAAAAACAAAAAAGGCAAAGGACAATCCATGAAAAACTCCCCAAATTAAAAAATTTACTGTCGGACCATGCCAAAGCGCAGATAAAATAAATACGATCAATGGCAGAACTAATCTGCGCCAATATTTACTGGGCAAAAAATCTCGAAGCGGCGAAAATACATACTCATGAAACCACCTACCAAGCCCAATGTGCCACCGACGCCAAAATTCGGGCAGGTTTTTAGCGCCAAACGGATGGTCAAAGTTTAAAATTACTGGGATTCCAATAGCCAGTGCGGCGCCATAAGCCATTAAACTGTAGCCGCAAAAATCAAAGTAAACTTGAAATTCAAAAGCCACCGTTGATCTTAAAATGCCTATCGGTGAGGTGATTTCATCTAGGGTCACCAAATACTTTAAATAGTCAGCGATTAAGAATTTAAACACGGCCCCCGTCAAAGCATACGATGCGCCGGTATTCACTTGTTTTGAATTCCAAACAAATCGAAAGTTTTTAACTCTATCAAAGAAATCAATCGATTCAATTGGTCCTGACAAGTATTTTGGAAAATAAACAATCGCGAGCAAAAAATCTAGTCTTGAAGGCAGCGGCAGCCGGCTATTTAAAATAGACATGGAAAGTCCCAGAAGTTGCAGAAAATAAAACGCAAATCCAATCAAGACTATGGAGGTTTCTGGGTGGCTTTGGTTGGAAGCGGACAAAACTCCCACTAAATTTAATTGTTGTAAAATAATAAAGAATACCACATTTGTAAAAACCTGAAGCCAACCCAAATATTTTTTATGGAGGCTAAAGTTAACGGACAAAAGCCGCAGCCATTCATAATTTATTAGGGAATAGCCAACAACAAAAAAAACCGTTGTGCCACTTTGTGAAAGCCAGGAAATAAATAACAAAGAAAGAATTAATAAAATCCATTTATCTAATGCTGCCGATTTCGACCTTAAAATGTCCAATTTCAACCTAAGTTCCATCTTTTGTTGTTACGATCCTGCGACTATGTATTAGTGTCTTAAAGAGATTCAAAAAACTCAATTACAAAGAATAGATTGCCTTGGTCAGCGAGATGCTGCGTTAAATCTAAAATAACTGCAATTAGAATTCCCGACATAAAAAAGCATCTGTCAATTTTTTAGCCAACGAATACAAACGCATACGTTTTCTAATAGAGCTTTCTCTGGGCTTTGTTTTGCTACTTTAATCCCTGTGACTTTCTCATTTAAGAACAACATGTTTCGATTTATTCTCGTTTGCCTTCAGGCTGTTCTAATTGCAGAACCATCCATGGCCTTGTGGGCCGTTCCTCCAAAGCTAAAAGGCAAGTTGTGCCTCCGCTTTTATGAAACCTCTCGTGGGAAGTTATTGAACGGCAATGAATTTCAGGTTTCCAGGGACCTTGTTGACTATTTTGCCCGTTTCGGACCCCGTTTTCAAAAGTTGATTAGGGATCTTGGGGCCTCTGACCTATGGGTCGATTTGGGCGCTGGTCATGGGTATGCTCAAAAAGACTGGATCGCCTTTCATGAAAATACAGTGTACACCGCGCCAGCTGATTGGAATCACAATGGGGCTATTTCAAATACAATGATCCATCATTGGTGGCCTCACTTCAGACCTAACCCCGCGCACTTGCCTCAAATGAAATCGGTTAGTTTTATCAAACCAGAAGGATATTTGGAAATCAGTCATCCGCAATTCCAATATCTTGAAATAGATATTTCGGCAAAGTCCTTGAAAACGGCCCTTTACCGGAAAAAAGCCCGGGTAATGACGGACTACTTTGGCGATTTAAGCTACACGGAATCGTTTTCGCAGGATTTAAAAAAATACGTGGCCGAATTGACAGAAGATGGATCACTTTTTATTTCTATTGATAATCATGCAAACGTGGTAAAGACCGCCTCTGGAGACGTTCCTATCATCACTTGGTTATCGCGTCAGCCTGGCCTTGTCGTTCACGAAATTTGGACTAAAGAAAAAATGGAAGCGCGGCCCCAGCTTGAAGCAGACGGTTTTTTCTGGGACGGAGATTCAATCGAAATTAAAGTGACTGATCTTGCAGCCTTTCTAAAATCGTCAGACCTTAAACTTGTAGAGTATAAGTCAGACGGGCGGGGGCAGCCAAATCGAATTTTTGAAGAGTGATTTTAAGGTTGTTCCCACTTTTGAAAACGAAGTAACAATAAAAGCCCGGGCAAGGCAATCACAGTGCAGAACACAAAAAAACCAACCCAGCCAAAATAGTCTTGTAAATAACCTGATGTGGCTCCGAATAAACTTACAGGAACTGCCATCAGGCTTGTAAGCAATGCATATTGGGTTGCTGTAAAACTTTTATTACATTGGCTCATCATAAACGTGGCAAACGCGGCAGTTCCCATTCCTATGGCAAAATTGTCGATAAAAATTACGGCGCCCAAGGCGTAAATATCAGGACCCGTGTATACAAGCAGCGAAAAAGACAAAGTGGCCAGCCCTTGAAATAATCCAAAAATACCCAATGATTTGAGAGTCTTTAATCGGATCATCAGTATTCCGCCTAGCAGTCCACCTAGAAGAATTCCAAGTAAGCCCAGTGGCTTAGCTACGGCGCCGATAATTTTTTGTTCAAAACCAATTTTTAAAAAAAACGGAATGGTCATGACACTCGCAATATTTTCACCGAGTTTATAAAGCACCATAAATAAAAGAACTTCCAAGGCCCCACGGCGTTCAAAAAAGTCTAAAAACGGCAAATAGACAGCACTCACCAATGTGCGTGGTGGTTCCGGCTGAGTCCGAGTCGATTCTTTAGCATAGGCAGAAGCCAGAACTCCCAAAAGCTGGATTGCGGCCATCAATCTAAAAACATTTGGCCAGCCAAGGTAGTCAGCAAAAAATAATGCAAGCGCATTCCCAATCCAGCGAATACTAGCTAAATAACCCAGGACGTGAACACTATTGGCAAGGCCAAGTTCCTCTTCGGACCAGGACTCGGCCCGATAAGCATCCACCACAATATCCTGACTCGCACCAAAAATACTAATTACGACAGCTAAGGCGGCAACGAGCGCAAGATTATTCGCCGGTGGTACCAAACTCAAAGCTACAAGTGATAAAGCCAATAGTATTTGAAAAATAAAAGCCCAACCACGCCTTCGCCCAAAAAAGGGGGGCCAATACCTATCTAAAAGCGGTGCCCATAAAAACTTCAAAGTATAGGGCGTGCTGACCAAAGCAAAAAGTCCAATCGTTTTAAGGTCAACGCCCTCCTTTGTCATCCAGGCTGATAAAGGAGATTTGGTAATTATATAAGGCAAGCCGCAAGAGATTCCAAAAACCAACATCCAACTCATCTGTGGATTTCGAATAGCGTGCCGTAACGATGTCCATTTGCTCATGCTTTTATGATTTACGAAAACCGAGCGTTTGGGAAGAGGTATTCGCGGAAAATAATCTTAGATAAATCGTTGTAGCCACCGAGTCGGTTTTTCATTTGTGATTCGTTGAGATTTGTAAATCCCTTTATGACCAGAAATAAAATAGCTCGTAAAACAGGCTATAAATGCATAGGGGGCGATCGGCCAGCCAAAGAGTTCGATCGCCATGATTGTGCACGTAATCGGAGTATTGGCGGCCCCAGCGAAAACAGCGGCAAAGCCAACGGCTCCTAGCAGGCTAAAGGAAACTGGGATCCAATTTCCTAAAACGCTTCCTAGAGTTGTTCCAACAAAAACCAAAGGCACAAATTCGCCGCCTTTAAAGCCAGAGCCTACGGTCAATGCCGTAAAAATCATTTTTAAAATGGGGAACTTTAAGGTGTTGGGCGTGATCAACGCGTCGTTGATATTTGGAATTCCTAAACTTACATACTGAAAAGATCCTTCTAGATGGTAAAGGGCAACTAGCAGGATTCCAAAAAACATCGGGCGAAAAGCGGGACGAGAAATATATTTGGAAGATACCCATTCAACAAAACGAACCATCAAAACAAAAAAGCGAGCAGC
>JAYTTH010000225.1:0-6386 GCA_043745515.1 Pseudobdellovibrionaceae bacterium
CGGGGGAAACAAGATGAAGATGCAAAAAATTCTACTTTTTATCGTTTTTGCAAGTTTTGTCTCTAAGGCAGACATTTCAAGTGCTACGCGTGACGACAAAGCAGTCGTAAGCTATGATTTTCAAGATCCGTTTACGAATGACGCTCAAGATGCCAACTATTTAAATGTCCAAATCGCAGACAAGGCTAACGCTAAATATGGCGCTCCTTTGGATTTAAAATGGTATGCGACCGATCGTACTAAAATTACCTGGGCTCAAGATCTTGGTGGCGATGGCTATATGTGGCTTAAAGGTAGTACAATTGTTCGGTCAGTATCGAAAGCTACCAAAATATACACCGAGTGCACAAAGCCGTCTTCGACAGGTCTAACGATCGAAGCGGAAGTTGAAAACAACGAAACAGTTGAAGACCGCACAGGTCAGTTTCCAGCGGATAACAATGTAACAAGAATGTTGCAGCCACTGCGTATAGTTAGTATGTCACGTGATTTTACGAATCGAGTGCTTCCTGATAAATCTACTCAGTTCAATATTAACTTTGCGTTGGGACAAGTTTATGAAATGGGCGATCGTTTTATGGCGGCTGTTACGAATCCAAATTCAGGAAATCTATTCGCGCAGCCTGTGATGAGTTCAAATACTGCCGCTTTAATTGTTGGACTGGGTCGTCCAGCGACTAGCTACAAACAGAAAATTGTATTTACATTAGATAAGTCGAGTGGCTTTGCTACATTGTATTTGTCCGATAGAAATGGAAACATTTATCCTGCTAAATCGACAACGACTGGTTTTGCCGGAGGCGATCCAGCGGCCTATTTTGCTCGGTGGACAGATCAAGCTTATTTGAATGTTGGCAATGACTATGTTCCAAGCACCACCATTCTGTCTCAGCCCGAGTCATTTAAATCTTATCCAGCAAGCTCAACAATTGCAGATAATCCAAATCGCTATTGGAAAGGTAAATTGTATCGCCTTGCCATTTATTGCCAGGCTTTAAATAAGGCCGAAGTTTTAGGTAGTGCCTATCAAATTGTAAAGAACGAAGTGTTTCCTATCGTTGCTGTGACTAGGACGCCAAATTTGATTCGTGCTTCTGAAATCTATGAACGACTAACCGGTGCTAAAACACCAATTTACAATCCAGTTCTAAAAGAGATGGAAGCTAAAATTGCTGCCGGCGACTCTGTAGGCGCGGCCGCTTTGATTACTGAGCACCCATTGTTTTACAATATAATCGTTCGAAACTTTGCAGGAAAAATGGCGAATCGAGATGAAACGATTGCTTATCCTTTGAACGATTTTACGGCCACCGTTATTGGAACAGTACGGGATAATATCAGTGCTAAAGAGTTGTTATATGGAAATTACTTTTATATGGGCGATCCTGCAAAGTCGGCCGTTACAAGTGATGATATCGATGATATTTTGCGGTCAAATAACCACTATGATTCGTTAGATCAGGGCAATTATGATTTAAAGGCCGTTTTAATTAAACGCAAACAAGTCATATTAAAAGCCAGCTCAACAAACGGAAATTTGAGTACCAACAACAATAATATAAATAATATTGTTTTTGAAGCCGTAGATAACTCGTGGTCGTCTGGTTTATTCACGACTCGCCAGTGGGCGATGTCACATATGGTGGCTGGTACCAATCGACGAAACGTAGAATTTGCACTGCGCGAATTCACGTGTACCCCTATTGAAAACGCCGCTGATTCATCAGGTCCAGAAGATCCAATTGGACGTGATATTGATCGTAATCCGGGTGGCAGTCGTTCGAAATTCACTACGTCTTGTCGTGCTTGTCATACGATTCTGGATGGTTTTAAACCAGCCTTCGCATTCATGACGTTTTCTAATGGATTCTTAAAGCATTCGGCGCTGGTTCCTAATTCAACAAATGACAATGCTAATGAAGATAACTCTATTGTTATGAGAATTCATCCAGATGCACCTTTGGTAGCTAGAAAGATGAATCATAATGAACAAACGTATATCGATGGAAAGATTTTAAAAGACGATAGCTGGATAAATGACGCCAACAGTGGGACAAACAAAAATAATTTTGGGTGGACTCGAATGTCAGGAAAAGGTCTTCCTGAATTTGGAAAAGCGATTGCAGAAAGCAAAGCCTTCCCAAGATGTATGGCTAAACGAGTATTTTTTACGGTCTGTAAACGGGACGCGACAACGAAGGATGATGCTTTTATTAAAAAGGTGGCTGATGAGTTTTCTAGTACAGAACGTAACTACAACCTCAAGTACTTATTTCAGCGAATTGTAGCAAACGAATCATGTTTAGGGGGGATTTAGTATGAGTGATAACAAGCAGATAAAGGTTAAAAGGGCCGTTAGGGTTCTTCAAGCCGCAGTGGTTATGGTATGTGCACTAGTTGTTTTTGGTAACGGTTGCTCGGAAGGCGGTTTCTATCCAGAGGGTAGCGCTGATGTAGCATCCACACTGGAAGCATCATGCAAAGACCCAAATGAAATTGATGTCATTCCCGGAGCCAAGACTGCCAGTCTTGTAGGTTCCACAAATATTGCCGCCCATTTATCAAGCTGCACTGGACTTGAGTCGGTGTCAGCTAAAACTCAAGCTGTTTTGATAGCAAAAGTGGCCGGAGTTTCAACTTATGGCGCCGTTAACTCATTAACACCTCCAATGATGATGGCTGTTCACAGTATTGCAGGCGAAGTCTGTAACGATGTGATTGACCAAGAAATTGCCAGAGGAACCCGAATTTTTGCAGGTTGGGACCTTAATGCTTCGACGTTACCTTCCGATTCTATGATAAGTGCAGCGGCGACTAATTTAGCGCTGTCTTGCTGGAAGGATTACGATATCTCGAGTGAAGAGAGAGATGTTGTTGTCGGCGCTATATCATCATCGATAAGCCCTACGGAAGTTGCGGCTTCCCGAAAAGCGGCGGTTATGATGTGTACAGCGATGCTTGCAAGTTTGAATGCGATTTTGAATTAATTTATATAAATAAAAATTGGAGACGTAATATGGACGACATTAAAAATCAAAAGCCGAAGTTGTATCACGGTAGAAAACCGGTAACACGACGAGAATTTTTAGCTTCTGGTGCAATACCTTTTATGGCCTGGGTAACAGCTCCCTCTCTGCTGACTACCTTTGCACAATCAGGTGTCGCAGAAGCGCAAGAGCTTTGTCACGTCAATGCCGCGGCAAAATTGCCTCCGGTAATCACCGTTAATTTAAATGGTGGCTGGCGCGCCACGGGCAATTGGATCGCATTGACTGAAGGTCGCGAGCTTTTGTCATCGTATGGAATTCAAGGTTTGGGCTCGGCTGCTAATCTGGTCGGAATGATTGTTAAAGACGGTCATTTCCGAAATAAGCCACCGTTTTATAGTGGTTCTGGATTTCTTGCGGGTGTTCAATCAAGTCTGGTAAATAATTTGGCTTCTCAGGCATTAGCAAAAACTGACTTCGTTGGAATGCCATTGCAGTCACAAAACGATTCTGACACCAACAAATTCGATATTTCCTATTTACTAGGAAAAGCGGGAGTAACAGGAAAAATTCTTCCAGCTCTTGGACAAGTCGACAATGGGATCGGCGTGAGTAATGCATCGGCATTTGCTATGCCAAAAGCTCCCTTGATAGTTAAAAACGTGGACAATATTGTGAGCGCGTTGGGTGTTGCGGATCGATTAGCACAATTGAATGCAACTCAAAAAACAAAAATGTTTAAAGCTTCGCAGCAGCTGACTTCAATTCAATCACGAAAACTGGCTAGTATGACAGGCGGTGATTTATTGAATCGATTGTTAGGACAAGCGAACGTTGATAACTCGACGTTGATTGAAAATCCCGGAAGTTTGGATTTGGATCCAATTAAAAATGCAGCGTTTTCAGCTGTGTGGGGCTTAACGAACAACACATCTCGCGCTTCATCTGATTACGTAAATGCGGCTCTAATATATAATTGCATTAATAACAATACGGGGGCTGCAGGTATCGAACTCGGTGGCTTTGATTATCATGGTAGTAATCTTGCTGACACAATCGCCATGGATAATTCTGCTGGTGTGGTTATTGGAAAAATAGTCCAATCCCTTCACGTGATGAATTCTCCGGGATTTATTATAGTAAACAGTGATGGCGGAGTTGGTGCTCCACGATCTGACATTCCTGGCGTGGATCCTACGGCTGACCGCGGTGATGCGGGCGGTGTTTATATGATCGCTTATGATCCAGATAATAGTGTTCAAGCGTCGGATTCGCAAGTTGGTCATATGAAAAATGATGCCGACTCGGAAGCGGCTGATCCTACCTTTTTAGTAGGTGGAAATCCTGAAATTGGCGCTGCTGGCGTATTTGCAAACTATTTAAGTTTTGCTGGTAAATTAAACTTGTGGTCGACCATTCCGGAAACCAATAGAACTTTTGATACTATGCAATTGGATAAAATCGTGAAGCTGCACGGTAAAGCCAGAGCTTAGAAATTATTTTTTGATTTTAGCCAGACGGGTAATTCCGTTCTGGCTATATTCTTGGTGGAAATCGGGAATGAAGGTTTAGATCTGATTAAGTGAGTTGACGTAATGTGGGGGACTTAATGAAATTGAAGACTATAAAAAAACTATCCTTTTTAGTTATAGTTGGAAGTTTTTTAACAGTAGCATTTAATAACTGCGGCAAGCCGGCCGATAAAATAGAAGCGGCAGCTGAATCGTATTCCAAACTGAGTGATGATCCATGTGAAGATCAGCTCATGAATTTCTATTCGCGTAGCTATCAACCGTTTTTACAGACAAACTGCGGTTCTTGTCATATTCAAGGTCCTGGTAAAGGACAAATCGCTCATAAAGACACTTCGATTTCCTATAAAGACTTTATGCAAATTGGGTACGCCAAAGTATCAGCTAACGCTATCAGTGAAGGACACAATCCTCCCTACACGGGATCACAACACACTCAAACTATTAATGATCTAAAAGTGACTTGGATTAAAGCACTGTCAGAGAATGATATTTGCAAAGGTGGAAGCGGAGAAGTTCAACAAGTATTAACATTGAAAGAGCGCGCTAATTTTGGATTTTCTGCTAAAACTATACCTGTTTTGGCCGACAATGAGGAAAAACGAGTTGAGTTTTCATTTGCCGCGGATCTTTCTTCGCTGCAAGGAAAACCACTTGTTGATCTTAAGGGCGCTAAATTTTCAGTTATGATTCGTAAAGTCCTTCGCGGTACCGAGCGATATTATTCCGTGCACTCGCCAAAAGTTTTTGGTTCTACAGTTGATACGCATATCAAGGGAATATTTACAAAAATTAATGGGCGTTATATTAACTACAGTACAAATTTTATATTTGCTGATTCAAAAATTCCAAAAGGTTCTACTGAAGATGCAGTTGGCGCTTTAGTGTCCACTGGAGCTGTGGTCATCGCCGGAGCCATCTTTCCAGATGACGTAATTAGTTTTGATTTTGAAAATGTAGAAACCACAGTGATTCCTCCTCCGCCTCTACCGGTAAATCTTTCGTTTAGTGGGGCTCGTGGTGTATTGGCTGGCCCAACCGGAGAAGTATCGTTTACTGCCACTTTAGATAAGGCAACGACTGAAGTAGTTACTTTTACTTATTTGATCGATACAACTCCAGTGTGTAACAATGGTGTTATAAATGCTACGACGTGCATGCCTGAAATTTATAATTTGATGTGTCCGAGTAATGTATGCCCTAGTGTCGATACAACCAAATTAGACCTGGCTCGGTCAGTCGTAGGAACATCATTTAATCGGTTTGATTGGGACTATAAACTGCAAGGTTCTTCGTTTAGTTTCGATCCTGGACAGACTACAAAAACGGTTGTCATCAAGACAGCGCGAGATATTCGGTTTGAAAAGAATCGAGTTCTTACAATTAAACTAGAAGCCGGTTTGGGAAATGTAATTATTCCTTCTGCAACAGCATCCGCGCGCGTCGGATTTGTTAAACTTGGAAATCCTCAGCCATATCCTGGAGAAATCACCTTTAGTAAGCTAATGGGTGGCGGTACACTTTACAAGACCTGCACAGAATGTCACAACTCGGTAGATCGTAAAGGCGGTTATGATATTCAGGATTATGAATTGATGATCTCAAGCAGCAAGCAAATATTAGTTCCAGGTGGCGACTCTATTACATATGATTCAAATTTTAATAAAATTGTAATTGCGGCCAGCCTCATGTATCGCCGAACTTTACCACAGTTCACACCAGAATCCTTGCTGATGCCACGTCTAAAGACGCTGACGCCTGCAGAGTATGGAGATATCGAAGACTGGCTAACAAGCGGAGCTAAAAATAATTAATGCTTTATATATTCACGTTTAGGGGAAAGCACGATGTACGTTAAAAAGTTGAT
>JAYTTH010000226.1:0-6373 GCA_043745515.1 Pseudobdellovibrionaceae bacterium
CGGTCTGAAAATACATTTGAAGTTATAGGTAGAGAATGGATTTCAAAGCACGGTAGAAATTGGGCACCAACTCATGCTGATAGAACTATGCGCCGATTGGAAAAGGATCTTTTTCCGTGGCTTGGTAAAAAATCAGTTACGGAAATCTCAGCGCAAGAAATTCTCAGATGTGTAAGGCGAGTTGAAGAACGAGGGGCATTAGAAACTGCTCATCGTGCGCTACAAAACTGCGGGCAAGTTATTAGATACGCCGTTGCCATAGGACGAGCTGATCGTGACCCAACGGTGGATTTGCGCGGAGCGCTTCCGCCAGTTAAGGAAACGCATTTTGCAGCGATTACTGAACCTAAACGGGTTGGTGATTTGTTACGATCCTTAGATGGTTACGAAGGTATTTTTATTGTGAAATGTGCGCTCAAGATAGCTCCATTTGTTTTTGTTCGGCCTGGTGAACTAAGGAAAGCTGAGTGGGCTGACTTTGATTTAGAAAAAAATGAGTGGCGATATATTGTTAGCAAAACTAAAACTCAGCATATTGTTCCACTATCAACTCAGGTCATCGCGACACTAAAAGAATTGCAGTTGTTAACTGGGAAAAGTCGTTTTGTGTTTCCAAGTATTAGAAGTTTTGATCGTCCAATGAGTGACAATGCCGTTCTATCAGCCTTGCGGCGGTTAGGTATTCCGAAAGAGGAAATGACGGGGCATGGTTTTCGAGCGATGGCCCGAACGATTTTGGATGAGGTATTGGGATTTCGTCCTGATTTGATTGAACATCAGTTAGCCCATGCGGTTAGAGATCCTAATGGTAGGGCATACAACAGAACGGCTCATTTACCGTTACGCCATCAGATGATGCAGTCATGGGCGGACTATCTGGATGGACTGAAGGAATTTGCCGTGGTGTTGCCTCTAAAAAAGAATTTGAGGTAAGACCGCTTTCTATACTGAATTATTTACTGCATTGAAAATAGACGATATGGCTTTTGTTGGGTTCGGTTGTATATTAATTTCGATGAATAAATTTTCCAGCACAATTTTTTTTCGATGATACTATTTTTAAATGAATTTTCTGTTTGTAACCCAATGGACGTTGCAAACAAAGATATCATTTTAAAAAATGCCGTGAATTTACACAATTTAATTAGTGCTTGTATAAAACAGGCGAATACCTTGTCTTCTTCAGGTGTCCCTGTGTCTGCTTTTTCAGATCCTAACTTAAGTGTGAAGTACACATTTGATAAGCCGAAAATTTCAAACTGGCGTATCATTGAAAAGAAATACCAGTCGCTTATCAACGAGCTTAAACTAAATAAAATGGATTCTATTTTGGTGGGTGAAAAGACGCTATGTCGCGCGGAACTACTAAAAACAGAACTACCAACCTTGAGGGAAATAATCCGTTTAGGAAAGTCTGCAATCAGACTTAATGGGCAGCAAGATTTGCGTTGGTTGACTCGAGCCGCAAAACAGGACCTTCGAGGTTATTTGAATCTAAGCGACCTTCTTAAAAAATATAGTGATATTGGTGAAATTAAAGTTAGGGATTTATCAAGTGGCTTGAAAAAACAACTGCGTGGTATGTGCAACAATTCTTTTTCTGAAAATGAATGTAAGCAGACTCTGATTAGTATGGGGAAAACTGAAACCAACTTGGTGCAGGCTTTTGATACATGGAAAGCTGGTTCGCAGAATCTTTACGATTCGTTTTTTCAAATTCCTTCGTACTACAGGATTTTTGGCGTGTCGACCATCAGGACGGAAGATCATTTTCATTTGAGTGTTCCGTTTTTCTTTGGTCAGTTTGTTGAATTGCGAAATCGGATTAGTGAAGGAGTCCGCGAGCATTGGAATATTTCTGGGTTGTCGATTGAACTTTACGAAAAATTGGAATCCGTAAGTTCTAGAGCAGCAATATATTCAGGCGTTTCTAGTCATGTTGCTCAAGATAATTTATATGGACCCAAAAGTATGAATCTTGAATACGACGATGCACTGGGTGATAAAAATAAGTCACTAGACACGATTGCGCATGAATTTGGTCATATCCTTGGATTTCCAGACTGCTATCTTGAGTTTTATGACTCTGATGAAAATGCAATTGTTAATTACTCATTGAGTGAAGACGATATCATGTGTGCGGCGAATGGAATAGTAAAGCCATCCCATATAGACGAGCTCAAGCGCGTTTATAGGTAGTTCTGAATAATTCGAATTACTAACTGAGTGTATTTTTAAAATTGTTCGCATAAGCTCTTATTAGGCTAGAACTTATTGCTGCCGATTAAACTCAACATTCGCCTAAGCATCTCGTTTTCGCTAATATTTAATTTATTTGCAATTATGGCTTTTAGCACCTCACCCTGTCTATGTGGATCTAGGGTTCCATAGCTGATGAATGTAGTCAGGGGGCTCGAGTGTCCAAGGCTTTGGCTCCAAGCCTTGAACTGCTCAGGTGTTTTACAAATATCCTGACCGAAATGAACAAGAGTATCTCTAAATCGGTGTGGACTGTAATAAGGTAAATTTGCACGTAGGAAGGCCTCCTTAAATATTTTACGAATTGGCGAGGCCGTGGCCCAGCATATGGGCTCTAGTCCCCCAGGCGCAAAGGCATGATTTTCATCATGCACCAGATGTGTCCTTGGGAAAAGCGGATCATTTTGTCCATAGCACTTTTTTTCCCGAAGCTCCGTAACCCAATCCAATACTGCGGTTTTTAGATCATCGCCGACAGGTAGAAAATGGGAAAATATAGTTTTGCTAAACTTTGTATTAACTAAATCTGGTTCTTGTCGAATTAAAACGGGGTCTTTTGATAGATTGATATGCTTAAGTCTAATTGATGCTATAGCGGCATCTCTCATCCCAGTGAGTGCAGTAAAGGCTATTAAAGCTCTATCACGGCGTTGCACCTCGGTCTCAGTGGGCATTGAAAAAACAACTTTCTTTATTTGTTCTATAGTTGGAAATTCTTTTAGGTGAATCGCTTTTGCAATGCTTACGTTCTTTTCACTTAAATTAAAGTATTCAATATCGGGAACGTGGATTCGTGATTTAAAACCAGGTTGCCATGCGAGCCATTGGAGAAACTCTTTAAGGGCGTTTACCGTTGAAAGAATGGTAGATTTACTTAACGGTAAGTCTGAATTAATGGCCTTTTGATGAACTAGGTGTTTCTTAAATGCAATGGCCTGTTCTTTATTAAAGGTAGCGAAATCTTTGTGACTTAGATAAACCTCAAAACGGTCAATAGCTTTGCGAATACCATTTAGAGTCGAATCTGATTTTTGCTTTGCCTGTGTTTGAAAGCGGAAGTAATCGCGTTTTATCCGTTCATTTTTAGGATTGAATTTATTCATTTGCGCCTTTCAAGGGATGTCACTGTTCACGCTAGAGTCTTGACACTCAACTATGTGTTTTTCTAGTGGCGTTATCGACGCGAAGATTTTTAAGATTTCATCCTGTTTATTGATAGATCCATCGCGAAAAATTCGAGAGTGGCAGATCGCGCAAATCCCCGATATTTTTATTCGATGTTGGTTTCTCTTCTCAACTTGGACACTGCGAGGTAAGGCCTTGCGGGGCCGTCGACATTTGCAGCAATAAAATTCATCTTTTCCACAGACCTGTTTTCGTTCAATTTGGCGAACGTTAATAAAATCGGCCAAGACACGACCATATACAAGATAGGGTTTGCGTTGATCGATAATTTTAAGTCCATCTTTAATCCACCTAAGCACGGCATTTTTATGAATACCAAATAACTCGGCAACGTCTTGAACGCTGTAGGACACCGTTAGACGTATTCGACGAGTATTATAGGTGCGTTTGTTTGTTTTTTTCATTTTAGACGTCTAGATCTCACGTTTGTCGATTCGATTAGAAATCCATTTATTTATTTCACTTTCAAGCCAACCGATACTGCGTATTCCAATGTTAATCGGTTTAGGAAAGTGATTATTTTTTACGGCCAGATAAATTGAGCTTCAGCTCAGGCCCGTTCTTATTTTGACTTCCTGAAGTCGAATGATTCGTTCTTTTATCGCTTCGGATGTATTGATATTCATAGTGATCCCTTCCTGTATTAAATGAAATAAGGGCATCCTATGTTTTTTTCTGAATTGTAATAAGTGGTCGGGATTAAATTAACTTACTGAGGCAGATTCTTAAATGCGTCGCCGTGTTACCTAGAAGGAATCTACGGATTCGATTTCTTGGAGGTCAGAAAGTCGTAGTTTTTTGTCTCTTCCTTTACTAGCCGTGATGGGGGTGGGTGGGTTCGCCTTAACCTGGGTAGGGGTCTTAGCGACGCCCCCCTGTGGGTTCCAGTTAGCAATTTTGCAAATCTCTTCGATTGCAGTTTGATTTGGATTTCCATTTTCCAATGTTAGGCCATATTGGCTAGCATTTTCACGAAGAAACTTCTCAATGGCTTGTTTAGGTGTTTTGCCGTCAAGGAGGCTAATGTCACTAGTCACCTTCTGCCAAGCATTTATCGCTGCGGCCAGTTTAGGTGCGAAATAAATGCTATTTTGATCCAAGTAGGATGCCACTTCCGAAGTTTTTTGAAAAAAGAAATTACCTATAAAGTTTCTAGTTTTAAGCAAGGACTTTAAATCCTCGACATTGAAAGTGGTGGCGGTCCACGAAATAACCGATTCATTGTATGTTTCGTAAAACTGCTTATTTGAGCTTATTCTATCTGAACTAATAGCATTCTTAAGTACCGTTGAAATAGCTTCGTATCCCGTTGGCTTTTGAGCATCGTTTTCAATACTGGAATAGTTGGAAGGGTTAAGACTTAAAAGCAGGAGCGCTGCTTGTGGCACATTTAATTCTTCGGACAAATGTCACCATTGAATATCATCAAAAAATAGATCCATTTCACCACCTAGGTAGCAATCTATTATGGGCTGAATTTCCGTGAATCAAGAGTAATTGAAACTAAGTATAAAGAATTGTAATACTTTTACTGCGAAGGTAATTGTTGGGTGGAGTGAGGGTGCGGTTTAAGGGTATAGTTCATTTAACAACTGAGACCATGGTAGAGAGGTTGTACTTCTGATTGTTCTCAAATATGGACAGTTAAAGCGATTGTTACAGAATTTTGTAATTTTCTATTGCGGAAAAGAAGTGGAAATATTAGAATGAAAAAAGGTATAAATCATAAACAGGACCGGGGCCGAGTCGTCCAAGTTAGTTTGAAAAAGTCCATTAGGGTCAATTCAAACGAAATTTCCGATGCCATAGTTGAAATCGATCATATCAATTTTGGTTTAAATAAGAAAACGGGTGGATTGAACGAAAAGCCCAGAACTAATTTTTCTGTGAGCGATATCGAAAAGTTCTTGATGTTGCTAGATGGCGAACACTTAATGGCTTTGCGACACAAAGGTAGAGTATCGCAATATAGTATTCGAGTTGATTGCCCAATTAGAGGTCGATTTTTCGGTAAAGAATTTATGCTGTTTTTTGATTTAGACCATGACAAGCCAACTGAGATTTACACTATAACGCTTTTTCCGAGGTGGTAAAATGAAGTACACAAATGATGAACTTATTAAAAGAATAGAATCGGCTCAGAAAAATAGTAAAAATCTAACTCACATTACCGACAAGTCGAAATTATCAACACAGGATAAAGTGAAGTTGAGCCTTTGTAAGCACTTTGTTCAATTTGCAAATAGGAAGGGAATGAAATTAACTGACTTCGCAGATTTCATTGATATTCCAAAGACAAGGCTTTCTGAGATCACCAATTATAAGATAACTAAGTTCACAGTCGACCAGCTTTTGAAAAATTTAAGTCTTTTGGCGGCCAAAGATGCTGAAGTTAGGGAATATCTGTCTTTTTTTGAAGAGGCCGCAGAGCTTCCCACTCTTAAGGTATCGGTCACGAAACGGCTGACCCGTGATATTCGGGAAGCTGGGCGTGATGGGGCGCAGACGGCTCATTTGTAGATTTGGAAAGGATCGAAGAAAGAAAATTGGGGGCAACTTTAGGGGCAACTGCAAAAAACTGAAAATTGAAAGGATAGTGATTTCAAATTGTTAGTCCCAATGTTCAATTCCCCCCGCCCCACCATTTTCCCCGTACGAGTAATCATGTACTTAACGGGGTTTCCTTTTCTTCACCATCTTTGGTTCTACGGTTCTTAGTTTTGAGAGCTAAAATTCCAGATTCCGCTTCGTTTTATATCCCGACGTATCCTTGCACCACTTGGACACACTACATGCCTAGTAAGCATGTAGCCGAAAAAAAAGAGACTGAAATAAATATGACCCAACTCCTACGTCTGCTTTTGTTGTAATTCGGCGAGACTAAAATCAATAAAAGTTCGAACTTTGGAGGTAAGATATTTTTGAGACG
>JAYTTH010000227.1:0-6372 GCA_043745515.1 Pseudobdellovibrionaceae bacterium
TTATAAATGTCCCTAGTGACAGAAGTCAGTGAAATAAAGAGAAAAATAATTGAACTCGAAAGCCTCGGAAAAGAACTCCGGGGGTATCTTTGACTTAGATAATAAAAAAAAACGGCTAGAAGAAGTCAATCTGTCATCGGAAAACCCGGTACTTTGGGAAAAACCCGATGAAATGCAAAAATTAAATAAAGAAAAATCTGTTTTAGTAAGAGCGATCGATGAATGGGAGCTCTACGACAAAAAATTGAAAGATGCCAAAGTATTGCTGGAAATGAGTGAAGAAGCCCAAGATGAACCAACCTTTCAAGAAGCAAAAACAGAAGTCATGCAAATTGAAGAATTGGGGAAAGGACTAGAATTAAAACGAGTCCTAAATGGCGAGCTGGATGCCAATAGTACGTATCTGTCGATCAATTCAGGCGCAGGGGGCACAGAATCTTGTGATTGGGCCGAGATGCTATTGCGGATGTATTTAAAATACAGTGACCAGCAAGGATTTAAATACGAAATGATTGATCGCAACGATGGTGAAGAAACCGGAATAAAATCCTGCACATTATTAATTGAAGGCGCGTATGCTTATGGATATCTCAAAGCCGAAAGCGGTGTTCACAGATTGGTACGAATATCACCATTTGATAGCAACGCTCGCAGGCATACCTCGTTTGCGTCCGTTTTTGTATGGGCGGAAGTCGACGATGATATTAATATTGAAGTTAGGCCCGATGATTTAAAAGTAGAAACCTTTCGGTCCAGTGGTGCTGGCGGCCAGCACGTAAATAGAACTGATTCTGCGGTTCGAATGTACCATCTTCCCTCAGGAATAATAGTGCAGTGTCAAACTCAGCGATCCCAAATTCAAAATCGTGAAAAAGCCTTGAAAATGCTAAAGGCGCAGTTGTACGAGCGCGAAGTTGAAAAAAGAAATAAAGAAAAAGATGAACTCAATTCGACCAAAAAAGCCAACGAATGGGGATCGCAAATTCGATCTTACGTAATGCATCCCTATCAAATGGTAAAAGACCATCGAACGTTGCATGAAACCAGCCAAGTGCAGGACGTGATGAATGGCGATTTACAAGGATTTGTAATGGCTTATTTGAAATCGCTGAAAGTCAGTCCACAATGATGAAAGCCTTTGGAGAAAAGTTGAAAGCAAAGCTGAGTTTCAAAAGCTCTTTAGTTTTTATTGCCTGGAAATTGCTTTTTACTAGGAAATTTATTTTAGAAGGGTCTGCTCCCTTGAGTTTACTGGGTCTGATTTTGGGAGTGGCGTGTTTACTAGTGTCGATGGCCGTGATGAGCGGGTTTGAAGCTACTTTGAAAAAAACGATGACCGATGTTACTGGCCATATCCAAATCGTTGATAAGAGCCGTTCAAAACCGCTCTGGCGCGATTTTGAAAATGAATTAAAATCTATCGAACCAAAACTGGAATCCAGTACTCGATTTGTTTACATCGAATCCGTGCTCGCAAGCCAGGGGCAAATCGTCGGAGTCTTGCTTCAGGGACTTGATAGTGAACGGTACAAAAATGTAGTCAACTTGAATCAAAGATTGATCGAAGGAACCAACGACATTTCCCCGTTGGGTGACGGCGCCAATAAAATACCTCAGGCCATGATCGGTAAAGGCATCGCGAGGCGATTGAATGCTAAAGTGGGCGACAAGATCAATGTGGTTGTTCCGATCAGTGATTCCGTTGATCCGTCAACTTTTAAGCGACAGGCCGCAGAATTTCGAATTTCTGGAATTTTGGATTTGGGAAAGTATGAATGGAATGAACGATTGATAATCACCGATATTGGCGCGGCTCAAAGATTGGCAGCCATCGGAGATCGTTATACGGGCCTTATTGTAAAGCTAAACGATGATCGCACCATTCGTGAATCGGCATTTAAATTGGCACAAAAATTAGGGCCTCAATATATGATTCGAGACTGGCGAGACGTTAATGAAAATTTATTCGATGCGGTTGAAATCGAACGCGTTGTTATTTTTTTTGTTATTCTGATTATTGTCATCGTTGCTGCGTTTAATATCACTTCGACGCTTTATGTGGGAGTCGTTCAAAGAAACGGCGATATCGCTATACTTAAAACTCTAGGAGTTTCACAGAAGCAAATTTTAAAAATTTTTACTCTTCAGGGGGTAATATTAGGGCTTCTTGGCGTGTTTGTTGGGCTTATTTTGGGGGTCGTTTTGTGCGAAGTTTTTATGGTTTTGCAAAATCAGTTTGAATTAATTCCAGGCTCTGTTTATAAAATTGATAATATAATGATTAAAATTCGTTTGATTGATGTTTTTGCAATCACATTGGCAACTCTGATTATTTCATTTTTAGCTACTTTGGCGCCGGCCCTGAAAAGCTCGAAATTAACTGTTGTAGAGGGGTTGCGCTATGGCTAATGTTTTAATGTCGGCAAGAAATATATTTAAAAGCTACCCTCAGGGCAGTGGTACTTTAGATATTTTAAAAGGTGTCAGCGTTGATATTCATGAAGGCGAAGCAATGGGCATCGTTGGCAGCAGTGGATCGGGGAAATCGACATTGCTTCAAATTTTGGGTACGCTCGATTATCCACAATCCGGAGAACTTGTCTATTTAGAAAAAAATCTATTTAAACTGGATGACGAACAACTGTCGCTTTTTCGCAACCAAACCATAGGCTTTGTGTTTCAATTTCACCACTTGTTGAGTGAATTATCAGCACTTGAAAATGTACTTTTGCCGTGTCGAATTGCCAACCAAGACACCGCCATTGCATCTAGGCAAGCATCCGAACTTTTAGGTTTTTTAGGGCTTGGAGATCGCCTGAATCACTATCCTAATCAGCTTTCTGGCGGGGAGCTGCAGCGTGTGGCGATTGCCCGAGCTTTGGTTAGGCAGCCTCGAATTTTGTTTGCCGATGAGCCGACTGGAAACTTGGATTCAATGAACAGTTATAAGATTCAAGAATTATTTTTTAAGATTCGCGAGCAGCTAAAAATTGCACTCGTTGTCGTCACTCACGATTTGCATTTTGCACAAAAATTTCCACGGATTTTGCATCTCAAAGATGGCCGCTGGTCTGACTAATCGACCTCTAACACGCTGCTTTTTTGGTTGTGACTCGTTACGGAAACAACCTAATATCCTCTCGATATGACAAGATTTTATCACATTGTGAACTGCATTCTGTTGAGTTTTATTTTTTGCGCCTATCCAGCGATAGCTCAAAAAAAATCTAAGAGTACTGCTAAAGTCTCAAAAGTAACGGCATCTAAATCAAAAAAAGTATCGAAAAAACCGGTTAAAACCGAAGTCATTGGATCGGCGTTGAAATCGGTCGGTGAATCCTTTGTTATTTCTGATATCAAAGTAGAAGGGCAGCGGAAAATTGAAAAAGATTCGATCTTAAATCGATTGAAGCTTAAAAAGGCCCAAGCCTATTCTCAAGTTGATTTTAGAACTGTCATTCGCGAGGATATTGGGATTCTATTTAAAACAGGCTTTTTTTCAAACGTTGAAGTGAATTTAGAAACGGTTGCGGATCAAAAAGTTGTGATGTTTAAAGTTCAAGAAAAGCCGTCAGTTTCTGAAATTACCTGGGATGGCGTTACTGAGGATGTCAAAAAAGAAGAAGTGCAAGAGGCGTTGGGGATTAAAACTTATGAGATCCTGAATATTGCCAAGTTAAAAGAAGGCCAAGAAAAAGTTCAAAAATTTTATGAAGATAAAGGTTATTTTTTAGCTAAAATTGATTATGTGATCGAAGACGTAGTCAAAAATGAAACTGTAAAAATCCGAGTCAATGTTAAACAAAACGATCGTGTAAAAGTTAAAAAAATTACGTTTTTGGGAAATAAAAAAGTGCCCTCTTCGCAGTTGATCATTGATCAACTTGTGTCTGAAGAAGGCTACTTTACTGGGCTTTCGGGATCTGGGCAGTTTAAGCAAGATATGTTTGAGCGCTGGATTCAAGGGATTCGCTTTATTTATTTCAACAAGGGTTTCATTCAAGCTAAAATTGATAGACCCCAAGTGACTGTCACTCCTGATAAAAAAGGAATTTATATCACGATTAATATCGACGAGGGCGAAGCGTTTGATGTCGGGGAAATTGAATTCTCTGGCGACGTGTTGTTTTCAAGGCAAGAGCTTTTAGATGCTATGAAGCTCGATGATAGTAAGATTTTTGCCTACGATGTCTTGCAAAAAGATTTAAGTGAACTTCAGGCCAAATACGGCGATTTGGGATATGCCTTTGCCAACGTGAATCCGCAGTGGAAAGTGAAAGAAGCCGAAAGAAAAGTCGACATTGTTTTTGATTTCGATAAAGGCACGAAAGTATATTTTGGAAGAATTCAAGTTGTCTCTAATACCAAAACTCGCGACAAAGTGGTTCGGCGTGAACTGCGAGTCAGGGAAGGCGAATTATACAATGAAACTCGTCGACGTCAGTCTTTAGAGAATATTCAGCGTCTGGGTTTCTTTGATGAAGTTAATTTCAAAACATCAACGCCTTCTGATAAATTGGATATTTTAAACATTGATATCAATGTGAAAGAAAGAAATACCGGGCAAATTCAATTGGGTGCTGGGTACGGTTCTGCTCAGGGTTTTACGCTGCAAGGCAGCGTGCAGCAGACTAATTTTATGGGTCGAGGACAAAATTTAGGTGTGAGCCTGAATTTAGCTTCAAATTACTCTGTGTATGATTTTACCTTCACCGAGCCCTATTTTCGAGACACTTTATGGTCATTGGGTTTTCGTGTATTCAGTAGTGAAAACACGGGCCGCGCTGATTACGATGAAAAACGTACCGGCGGATCGTTGTTTTTAGGGCACCCTCTGGGCGATTATTTACGGGTAAATAGCAGTTACACTTATACAGCGGCACGATTGCTCCCTGTTCGTGATACTGCGGGCAATATCATTACGGATCCGCAATTGTTTCCGCTGGATACGGCGTCTGGCGATTCCGGTTTGCTAGGGGTCAGTTTAGACTATGACACTCGTAATGATCGCTTTCGCCCAACCAAAGGGGTCTATGCCCGACTGGGATATTCATTAACAGGGCCTTTTGGTGGAAATCTACGCTATCAAAAGGGCAGCGCTGATTTTAGATTTTTCAAGAATATTTTTTGGGATGTAGTTTTTAGGAATTCAATATCCTACGCCAAAATTGAATCGACAGACTCAAATCGCACACCTCCATTCAATGAATTGTATTTACTTGGTGGACCGTACAGTTTACGTGGCTATCGCTATGGCCGGGTCGGTCGTCAGATCACTTCGACCACGGTTAGAAATGCGTTGATTGCTTCAGGCATCACGACAGATTTAGATGAACGTGCAAAGCGCTACTATGGCGGTTCTCAGCAATTAATGTATCAAGGCGAATTGCTTTTTCCACTTATTAAAGAAGCGCAAATGTATGGGGTTGGCTTTTATGACGTCGGTGAAGCTGAAGATATTGTGACTGATACTAGATTATTTGCGGACACGGGCTTTGGTATTCGATGGTTTTCTCCAATCGGGCCGCTTCGATTCGAGTGGGGATTTCCTTTGAATCGCGAGTATCAGCATGAAGCCGTCGTTTTCGAATTTTCTATTGGAACTCCGTTCTAAATAGTTATCGACACAGGTTTGTTTTTAAATTAAGATTTTCTAGAGTTTACTTTAGAAAATAGGAGATACGAATGACAAAGTCATTATTGCCAGTAGTTGCGATTCTTGGTTTTTCAATGAGCTGTTTGGCCGCTGAATTTAAAGTGGGAGTCGTCAACTTGCAGAAAGCAATTCAAGGAACCACGCTGGGCAAAAAAGCAAAAACAGAATTAGAATCTGATTTCGAAAAAAAGAAAAAAGAACTTCAAAAGAAAGAAGCAGATCTAAAAAAGATGCAGGAAGATATCGAAAAAAAGAAAAGCGTTTTGTCTGAAGAAGTACTTGTGAAAAAACAAGAAGAGTTTCGCGAAGAAATGATGAAGTTCCAGCAAGTGGTTCAGAAAAACCAGGGCGAAATCCAAAAGAAAGAACAGGAATTGACTCAGCCTATTTTGGAAAAAATGAAGAAGATTATTGATAAAATGGCCAAAGACAAAGGCTATACAATGGTTCTTGAAAATACAGCAATGGTTTTATTTGTTGAATCATCACATGATTTAACTGACGATGTTGTTAAAGCGTTTGAAAAAGAAAAAGAAAAATAGGTATGAAAGTACATCCATCTAGTGTCCTCAGTCCCGATGTGGAGCTGGCGCCCGATGTAGAGATTGGCCCTTATTGCTTGATTCAGGGAAAAGTAAAGATCGGGCGCGGGACGTTTATCGAAGGTCACGCGACGGTCGGGTCTAGATATGGTATTTTAGAAATAGGTGAAAACA
>JAYTTH010000228.1:0-24077 GCA_043745515.1 Pseudobdellovibrionaceae bacterium
AAGCTGGTACATCGACTTTGGCGCAGGCAAATCAATCAAATCAATTAGCTTTGAAATTGATTGGTTAATAGAACAAAGTAATTAGTTTTTAATTTAAGAGCTGGCTTTCGAGCCAGCTCTTTTTTTTTCTGACTACCCTGCCGATTCTCAAATAATAGCAGGCTGTTGACGTAAGCGGGATCCCTCAAATGTATTACTGTAAATAGCATTAAACACTATTCCTATACCTAAGTGGGGCCCTTCAATTCAGAAATTTCGACTCCTGAAGATGGAAAAATGATCTTTGACTCGAGAGAGTTCCTTTACTATAACTTTTCCAACGGGCCCATGGTGAAGTTGGGATCATATGTCCATGGCATGGATAAGTCACCAGTTCGACTCTGGTTGGGTCCACCACATGAATGCTGTTTCCCTAGTGATTCTGGGCTCTTGAGAAAAAAAGAAACCACGGTTGGAAACATTTTGGAAACGTCCTACCTGATTATTCACTGGTTCCACCGCTTTTTGGGTAGAAACCCTCAGTTACTATTATCAAGTCATCAACACTAAGATTCAAGTATGTTTTTTGATAAGTTTTTAAGTTCATGCCCAGGATGGTACATGCCACCGCTGGGTTCATTCCAGATTTCGCGGTCCTAGTTGCACAGGAATGTCTAAGATCGTGGAACCTGAGCCGTCCTTGTATCTTTGCCAGCCGTTTAGCTTCCTGCCATGCCTTATCGATCATTTGTGGCGGGATATGACGTTTAGGATCTGATTTCATGGGGAATAGGTAATAGGTGTTTTGAAGTCTTTCTTTAATCTGAGAATTGAGAAATTTTGGCATAGGTACGACCCTAGCGAGCTCGTTCTTTGTATCCTCTATCTCAAGTTCAAAAACATAACAGTCCTTGATCTTTTTAACCCTGGAAACTTGCATAGATCCGATTTCCATTTGTCTCATTCCGGTTTCGTAAGCAATTTGAGTTATTAACAAATACTCACCGGTTAGTTTAGAATAGATCTTATTTCGTTCCTCTAACGTGATTACACGTCCCTTTTTTTTATCAATATGTCTTTGTTCTGCTTTTGGGATCGTTAAAGTTGGCCTTTTTGCGATTAAAGTTCTTTCAAATAAGAATCGAAACAAATTACCGAGATATTTAAACGTGTTTTGAAACTGAATTCCTTCTCGGTTCTCTTTATGCCAAACAATAAACTCTGTAACCATATCTTGGTTTACCTTGTCGGTATTTAGATGTCCCCAAAATGGATTGATAGATTTTTCCCAAACCGTTTTAATTTTATTGATCGTTCCAGGTTGCAGCTCTTCTGCTTCTTTTTCTTTTAAGAGGTCATTAAAGTATTCACGCAAAAGCTTATTTTGTTTTTTAACGTACTTAGTTACATCAAGTTCTTTGAATTTTTCAGCGATTCGAGACCTTGCGGTGTTAAAGTCTGTGGTTTCAAGAGACGACTTAAAAACCCTCTCACCTTTACGGATAACAGAATAGAAAATACCCGAATCTGTATTTATATACAAATGCGGGTAATACTTCCCTTTAGAATCCTGAAACCTTATCAAAGACACTACGAAGCCTTTACCATAAATCGATTTTTAAATTCGATATAGTCTTTTTCCAAAACTAAAAATGTTCGATTTAATCTCAAGGCTTTCAAATCACCCTTTTTAATCCAATGTTGGACAGTTCGAATGGATCTTTTTAATTCGGTTGAGATTTGAGTTGTTGTTATAAATATTTCGTCTCGTTTGCTCATAATCCCCTCATAAAATAAAACATCGAAAACACAACTAACGCCGTTACAAATATAGTCTCTGCGCGATCAGATTTCATTTTGATTCGCCTCTAATTCTTTCTTCACTGTAAGTCGGTATGTGTCTTTTCCAGACTTCGTAATTGATTTAGACAAAAGATATTTTCCGCAACGAATCTTTGTGTGTCCTCCAAGCCTAATAATTTCGGCTTTGGATTTTTCGTGTCCAGATGCGGCCATCACGAATAATTCTTCGAATTCTTTTGGATCAACCTCTTTATCATCAGCCGATTCCAATGGCGGTGCGATATCTGCGAGAACAAACTTTTCCCAAAAAGTCATAGCTGCGCTTATTAGTTCGCCTTGCATTTTAATATCTGGAACAACCTCAATCAACTTTGAGGACTCATCTGGGCCAAATGCAAAGAAGTGGCAAACATCTGCACCAGTTGCGGCAAGCTGAAATTGCATCTGTGGAATGTAATATTCTGGAATCTGGCCAGCCATCGCTAGGGCGTGATTCTTTTCGCCCATGCACTTAATTTCAAGAATCAACTTATTGTCTGCGCGAATGCCATCCAGCGATGCCCTGCATATGTCATATTTTGGATGTATAGCAATACCCGGCGGCATATCTTCTAAAGTTTCTAGCTCATATCGGCTACGGGCTTTTGATTCTAATTCTTGGCCTCTAACCGTTGCGGCGTTACCCTCGAAAGCTTGTTTGCGACCTGTTTTGTCTAGCCATAATTGATAAGGCGTAGACCATGGGGACGCTCCGATGATTGTCGCCACATCACTCGCCCCTATTCCTTTTCGCCGCCACTCTAGCCATTCGTTACTGCCTTGTTCCATAAGAATATCCTTTAAAATGGTATTACGTCGCTATCTTCATTCGAAGCGACTGGATTTTTGCTTCTTGCCAACATTACAGCGCCTTCAAGCATTGATAGCTTGGCTTTCGCTGCCTCGGCGGGGATTACTTTTTTGATTTCGCCAAGATTATTAATCCATTGAACTTTGTTTCTTTCTTTGCCATCTTCACCCGTCTCAATATCGATAACTAAAGAGACTTCTTTGCCGATTTCTAAATCACCCGCTGGATTATTTCCCTTTAGTCCGCAAACCAAAAGCGCTTTTATCGTAAAAGGCTGCGCTTTCTCTGAAAAAGAGCCGTACCAAGTTATTTGCTTTGGCCCATCGGACTCTACTGAAAACTTAATTACAGCCTGCGGAGCGCCTTTGCTCGTTTCAGAAATAGCGTGGTTTATTAAGGTGGCTTTATATGTTCCTGGTTTTATCATGATCATTCTCCTAGTTTGTATATTTCATTAATCTTGTTTTAATTTCTTGTAGCTTTGACGAATTGCTTTTGAACTTTTCGATTTGTTCATAAACTGTTTTCTTAAGTTGAGCGTCTAGCCCTTCGGCGATAGCTTTTATTTCTGTAATAAGTGTTTCAACATTTGCCTCTGGTTTTTGCTCACAAGCTTCTGCAAAAGCCGAATAAGAAAGCGGAAGCTCAAGCGGCAATTCTAGCCTATTCTTTGCGTCGAATCCTGGTCTCCATTGGGTGAATAAAACCCGCTGGCCGTCACCGAATGCCTTGTCTTTTCCTTTTTCTGTAGCCATGAATACCTTGTAGCTTGCGTAAAATACGTTGTCTGAGAGATCTCTTATAATTGCTGCCATTTTGTCATTACAGCGCATGATTACCCGGTCATAAGTTAGATTAGTCGCGGGATCAGTGTGTGTTTTGGTCTGAGTATGGGCCACTAATACCGCTGAAATTCCTTTGTCTTTTAATGCCTGCAAATCAATCATTATTTCTCGCATTATTTCACGAGCCCGAGTGTAGCCCTTACCGTAGCCGCCATCGTACTTTTCTATCGAATCAACTTTTCCCTCTTTGCAAACGGCATCAAATATCAAACCCTCTAGTGACTCAACGGAGTCGACCACTATCGTTTGGAAATCATGAATCGTCGTTAACAATTCTTTAACTGCAGAGCGGAACAAATCGAGGGTTTTTATATTTTCAGATGAAATCCGATTTACATCGATGTGTAACGAGCCGTTTTCTAAATCAAGCAATATTGGCTTAGGGAATGCCGCCGCAAAAGTCGTTTTGCCTACGCCGTTATTTCCAGCGACAGTATGAATCTGCGCACCAATTTTTTTCCCTGAATTTACTTTTGATAAAATGCTCATAGCTGACTCCTAATTGTAGGTTTTAATTCTTTCCAAGGTTTTTCAAAGCCCTCAGTATTTTGTCCGATATATTCTTCTATGACTGGCAAAATCTCGTCAGTTGATCTTTTTGTTTTTTTACTTGGAACCTGAAACCATTCATCATGGATTTCTGAATATATTTCGTGAAATTCAATGATAGCTTTAGAGTCGCAAAATATTCTCTCAATGCCATAGCCAGCGCCGTTTTCAAGAGCGACGTAACCGATGATCTCAAATGTACCAGTAGCCTTGCGAAAGTCCTCTATAACGAATTTTGCTTTGTAGTAGTTTGGTGTCGTGTTCACGTTGCAACTCCGATACTTGTGTGATTTAAAAAGTGTCGTGAGGGTGCCGAAAACACCCCCACAACCGAAACCCATAAACTTTTGAGGTGAAAATGGATTCCGTTAGTCCGAACATTGTAATTAAATTTTTTCTCTATATTAAAGACTGGATTGCCAATTTTGCTTGGCTTCTTTTGCACCTTAAGCAAGTTAGAGAATCCGTCCGCGTTCCCGTAATTTCTAAGTACGCAAAGCTTTGCCCTCAATGTGACAAAAGAATGAGCCTTGGCATTGCCGATGCTTACCAAACAACATATCGCTGCGTCTCCTGCGATACGACCATGGTGTTTTTGACCGAAACGCTGTGAATTCATATCAAACCCTCAATCATCATGGCGGAGGTCTTTGTTAATACGGTTAATATATGGTTTTGCATGTAAAAAATTGCACACCGCTGTTCCTCGGTGGTTGCTTCTTCAAATTCTTGTTTCCAATGATTTGAAGAACTAGCGGTATGGTTAACCGTAAAGACAAACGATACTAATTGAGCTTTGCTGATTTCATCAAAAGCAATATTCATTTCTTCCCTTTTTGGGCAAAAAGATGCCCCAGCCAGTAATGGCTTAAAAATTGCTGTGTATGTTTCCGTGAATCCTTATCTCAATCGAAAACCCGGTTGCACCCAGGCTTTCTGTAAAGTTAAGAAGCTTTCTCGGTAATAGACTTTCGATCTATCCCAAGAATGTCACAGAGTAACAATTTGGCCGAGGTCCCTAACCCTCGTTTGCCGCTAACGTATGAACTGAGAGTGTTTGGTTTAACGCCAATCTCTGTGGCTATATGTCGCATTTTAAAGCCACTATCTTTTATCTTTTCTCTAACCAGACCTAGGTCCAGATCAACTTTATAACTCATATAACCACTATACACGGTTTAACGTTATAAATCAAGACTTTTGTCGTGTTTAACGTGTTTATTTAACATTTTAACGTTGATAGGTTTAAGTTATGGATATCCTGGATTTAAACGGCGAATACATTCGACAATTGCGCGACTCTTTGGGCTGGACCCGCGCCAAATTAAGCGAAAAAACAGGAGTTCCTGAACGAACCATCCAAGATATTGAAACCGGAGTTTCCAAGAATCCGGGCATTTATACCATTAAAGATTTATTAAAGGGACTTCCAAACTATCCAGACGCACGCAAAAACGACTTAATTATTAATATTCAATCTCAACTTTTATTGCTTAATTATAACGATCTCGATGATGTCTCACGGTTGATCAATCGCCTTATTTCGTCAAAACCGTCTTAATTTAAGACAATATCGGTCCAGTCTCATTTTGATTCGCATACTATTTAAATAAAACAATTTTCTATTTTTACGCTATTATCGACTCAAAGGATGTCATATGAAATTTATTATATTGTTTTCTACTTTGGTTTTTTTGTTTGGTTGCAATAAAGGCAGCGATTCACCTGCGGCCACCACGTCAACGGCTTGTGCGAGTTCTGCTCTTTTGGGAACATACAAAACAGCTACCGAAACGATGACCATTGCGGCCGATTGCAAAATATCAAGCGTAATGTGTGCGAGTACGACAACATTTGTGGGAGCCACTTCTGCCACTGGATATGTGGCAGTAACAGTTAGCTCAACAAACGGAGTTCCCGGATGTCTTCCGCTCGGAACATATAATTGTTCATATTCGCTTGTTAGCAATGTCTTGACTTACAATTGTGGCGGCGGCGCTACCTCAATAACGAAACAATAGTTCTAGACTTTAAATAGTTTGCAATGTGATTTTAATTAAAGAACGATTAGTCATGAGTGTCGAAAAAGAACTATTTCTTATAGACATAGGCCACGATGTTATTGATCTAGGCGAGATTGAAGCCGCCGATTGGCAGCACATTAAGCATTTGGCTAAGGATTTAATACAAGCAAAACAAATTACAGAAGTGTCCAAAGCCTACATAGGCGCGTTTATCATGTGGCTTGATATTCAACGATCAATGCGTAGGCCATTCAATGGCAAACACGACATGATGAACTAAACTACATCTACTTTATCAATAGCCATGGCAATCAGCTTTTGCAGACGTTTGCCGAATTCTTTTTTAGTGCGAGATTGCAGGGAATCAAACTTACCCTTGCATTCTTTAGAAACCCAAAGAGTTAGAGTTGATTTCTCTTCTGGTAAATGATTACCAGATTGTTTGTTGATTCCTTCAAAAACTTTATTTAAAATATCGTCCATTTGCATTTCCATATTTAAATTTTATAGTATTCTTTAGAATTTAATATCTATTTAAAAACTATAGATATCCTATTGTTAGTTGCAACATTAAATTTTAATTATGACCGAAAAACCTAGTGGACGCCCTTCTAAATACAAACCAGAATATTGCAAAATGTTAATTGATCATATGAGCACAGGTTTAAGTTTCGATTCTTTTGCGGCTGTTGTTAGCGTTAATCAAGATACTCTTCATGAATGGGCCAAGGTTCACGAAATATTTTCCGAGTCCAAAAAGATTGCTTTTGCTAACAGCTTGATTTTCTGGGAACAACAAGGAATTGATGGTTTATATTCGACCGTAGAATACAGCGATGATGGCAAACCATTAAAATCAAAATCAATTAATGCCTCAGTCTATATTTTCAACATGAAAAACCGCTTCAAATGGCGTGATAAACAACCCGACGAAACCGACGATATCAATATCAACATTACACTAGCCGACAGAATGGCCAAGGCCAGGGCTCGGGCCGGTAGTAAATGACATTTTTAGAGCGTGACCTTCGCTGGGACGGTAAAATAATAATCGTCCGAGATTTGGGAAATGATTCTGTTTGGGATGGCAAGATCAAAAATCTTGTTTACGACACAATATTAATGGATTGGGTCGCGCAAACTAGCACAAGCGGCGGCTCAGGCGGCGCGGTTACAATTTCAGCAAGCACATCATCAGTTGAAACTCGCAGCATGGCCATGAAAACATTAGTGGACGAATCTACCACGACAGTCACCTACGTTGGCGATGCCGCAACTGGAAGCGCAACAAGTGGATCTCTCTGGAGAATCAAAAGACTTACGCAATCTGGCACTGTTTTAATTATCGAATGGGCAAATGGTAATGGGAATTTTTCAAATATTTGGGATAATCGAGTCTCGTTAGGATATTCATGACAGAAATATTTATTGTAAGCGTTGTTGTTCTAGTAATCATGTTTGACATATTTATTTATTTCAAAAAGGGAAACGCGGCAACGATCAGCGCCACGATATGGAGGCTATCTCAAACCTACCCGATGATACCATTTTTGATGGGCATTGTGGCAGGACATTTCTTTTGGCAAATGCACTTGGGGATTCAGTGAATACATATAGAGCTATAGTCACCCAAAGCGGTGAGAATTATGATTATAATTATGATCATCCAATTGCATGGGTTGGGATGAATGATCCAAGCCTGCACGTTTTACTGTCAACCAATAATGCTTCTCCGCTCGTGTATGCTGGAAGAAAGCATTTAACTAAATTAGAGTTTATCAATTTATTCACAGACAATGAGTTTGCAACGATTCTTTCAATGTCAAAATCAGTTATTCAGCTTGAAGCATGGCTCACTAAATTTCAGCTAACTACTCCTGATCAAGACGGTTTTTCTATTTATTTAGAGTCTGATGAAACCATTCAAGGCGTAAATGGTCTTGAGGCTTCGGGCCTACTAGGCAGCGGAAGGGCAGCGGTGATTTTAAATGGCTAGTTATTATGTAGATCCTTCGGCTTTAGGCGTAGAATACTCAACATACGCAGCGTCTCCAACTTGGGCCTCTCCTCAAGACGGTAATGGTCTTGGCCAGTATGCCACAAGCGCTGCGGTATCGATTGGAACGATAGATTGCACATCAGCATCAGCATCAGCTGGTAACACGTTAACAATTGCCGGGGCGGTTTTGACTTGTGTGGCATCAGGAGCTACGACGAATCAATTTAATGCCGGCACAGGCTCAGCGCTTGTAACCAATATCGTTGCAACAATTAATGCAGCAACCAATGTGACAACATCAACATTCTCTCAGGCACAAGGGCAACTTCAGTATACTGTTTTTGCAAGAGCCAACCCAGGCAATGCGAATCAAGTGCAAATTATGTCAAGGTTTGCTGGTGCAACGTGGAATTCGCTATCGGTCTTTGCAAACAGTGCTTGGACAGGTAACCCGACACTAACTCAGCCATCGGGCGGCGTTGATGGGCCATGGGCTTATATGCTTATGATTGGCGTATTCGGACAAACAGCTACCGCATGTTACGGATTACTTGCAAACAGAACAGTCGCAGTTACGTCGCCAACCACTAGCGATTTAATTATAGTAAGAACATCAAGGTCTAGTGTTAATTGTACCCAGACGTGCAGCGGAACCAATGGCTATACTTCAACGGGATCAAACAAGAATATTATTTTTGATAACGGAACTTATTACTCGGGCGAACCGTCTACCGCAGTGTTTACGCACAACATGAATTTTAGCTCAGCAAACAATACCGCGACGATGACGTTTTCAGGACAATTTAGAATGAAGTGCTTAACTCCATTCAATTATAAAATGAATTCAACAGTCACCGGAATAAATATGGCAATGACAATTGCTCCAGGCGCTACATCCGATGTATCTTTTGAGGGAGTTTGGATTGCCGAGGATTCAACGATATCTAGTTCGGCTGGATCTGGATGGATTAACGCAGTTTCGATAGGATCATTTTTCAACCTTGTGACAATGACAATGACAGGATGCAAGGTCACTCAAAGGTTCTCTAACGGCAAAAAGCAATTAAGCCTAATTGGGCAGCTTGGTCAATCGGTCGTATTCACTGCAATCAATCAAACGTGTGAGTATTACAATTTAAGTTCGGGCGCTGGTCCTATTGTTAACTTAAACATAGGCGGGTCTATTAGCTTCATTGGCTGCACATTTGTTGATTTAACGGCGGGCATTTATGGAGTCACAACATTTTGTACAAATGGATCAGCAGCAGTAGATAGCAACTTTGTAACGGTACTAAATTGTACTGGGATCACAGACGCAGCTGCTGGATATACATCCAATGCTAGATCGACCGCTAGAAACTTCTTATGGCGTGGTCCTGGTGTTATTCGCCAAGACAATGGCAACGTAGTTATGGAATATAAATCAGGCGTATCGGGCTATCCGTACCTAAACACAACTTTGCAAGATAATACGGTAGTGGCTAGAAAGATATCGTGGAATACGGGAGTCACTCCGCAGAGTCCAGAAACTCCTCTATTACTAACTCAGTACAATAGACTTGCAACGGCTTCTAGAAATCTTGCGGTAGAATTATTGTGCTTAACTTCGGCAACAATTAAAACTTCTGATCTTGGCTTTGTTATAAAATACACAGACAACACTTCGGTATTAAGGGTCGAATATCTAATTGATTCTTGGTACAAAAGATTTTTAGCAACAGATACGACTCTCACAACGACATATACTAGTTCTGCATCTTGGACCTTAAACGGTGTTTCTGGCTACACTCAGGCAAAGCTAAACTATACACCTTCATTTCAGATATTAACTAATAGCTACGTAGAAGTCGGGATATTCGTTCAAAACGCCAGTCTAAACGCAGGGGCCTCGATCTTTGTTGATCCGACCGTGACCATTACATGAGTACTCAGGTTGCTGCACAGTTTTTTTGGTCAGGAATACTAACAGAGGAAGTCGTCACAAACGACGTCTATCGAGGACCGCTTCAATCAAATAATGCTTTAGAAGTGGTAACAAGGTTTTCAACGGATGCTCTAGGGCCAACGACTTTAACTCTTCAAAACGTGAGACTTAATTCACAATATTGGATCGCGACGACTTCGGGTTTAACTGTACTAGCTACTGGCACCCAAGGCGGCGTCTTCACAGATATTGTAATTCCAAATTTGAGCTATTATGCAAGCCCAACTCAGATCACGATCAGAATCAGGCTTGCTAACTATATACCTTTTGAAACAAATGCTTTTTTAACAAAGAATTCGGTCTCATCTTATGTGATACAGACCTTTGATTCTGTATTTTAGGAGTTTATTATATGGCTAAATATTGCCCATCACCAGAAAGCGTAACGCTCTTTAACGGAGCAGTTCATAAAGCCAAAGAGGATTTAACTCCAGAAGAGTTTCGATCAATCGTGGCTTGTTATGGCTGGCTAAATGACGATGAAAAAAAGAAATTTAATATTAAAAGATCTGATCTACTACAAGACGAAATAGATAATTACATTCATTTAACATTACTTGACGTTTACTTTAAAAATTAAGGGGGCTCATGCCAATATCATCAGACTGGACAATAGACGCGGTTAAGCAAAAAGTAACCCACACATCTGGCACGACTGTATACACGGTCAACGCTTTGTATTCTTATCTAGAAAGCACGTTCGCGGGCTCAAGCTTTATGCAGTACACACCGCCAATGTCTGCCGCAACGCCCACGAATTATACTATGATTAATAACTGGTTTTTAGATGAAACCTCGCTTCAATTTCTATCCTCTGGAGGTATTGCAACCACGGGATGGGATAATGGAGCCTTTGCAGGGCTTGGTGTTTTGCAGCTAACCTTTGGGGCTACTTATACAAGTGCAGTTTCAGGCGATCTCGGTAAGACCGTAGTTCAAGGCGCAAACACTGGCATTTTACTTGATTACAATAACACGGCAAAGATTTGGTGGGTTCGTCCTGTCACCGGAACTATCATTGCGGGCGTTACAACAATCACGACCGGAACCGGTGCTGGAACATCAACAAGCGTAGTAACAGGTGAGAATCTATTTTCTAACGTGTATACTCTTGGATCACCGCTTCAAACAGGCACTCAATTATATATTTCAAATGGAACTAATACCCTTATTACAAGCTATTGGCCAACTGGACATTTTGATTTAGTTTTGCCGGTCAAACGAGCGGGTACACTAATAAATTCAGGCAATATCAATGTGTACGCTAGGGAATATGGCAATACATTCAACTATTACACGATCAGTCTTAGCTCGGGCGGTAGGAATCCAGTTCCTATTTCAACATCGGTTGACGCATCTGTGGTTGATAGCTCTGCCACGGTTTCGGGCTTTACGGCTCCGACATTTACTTATGGAACAGTCGCTAAGAATCTAAACAATGGAAATGGTAATAAGAATTATGACCTCGTAATTGATTGCGGCGGGCTTACGGTTTTAAGACTTTACGAATGGCTTCAATATCAAACTGATCGAGGGACCACAATCACGACTTACACTAACGGCACGCAGGGGCAGTTATTCTTAGGTTTAACTGGATATACGCCAATAGCATCGGCACCATTTGGGACTTTTGCCGGTGGAAAGTTCTTTGGGGCTCAAGGTGTTTGGATTCAAAACATGGCAAGCGCCGATGTGCAAAACTATCAGCTTATTGCCGATGATGGCACAACACAAATACCGCCCAATCTAGTATCTGTCGCTGTATCTGGGCTTGTGTCTGGTGATCAAGTGCTAGTAGCGCGATCAACTGGATCGGGGTTAACATCTATAAATTACACTCAATACACATTGGCTGCGGCTGGCAATAGCTCTGGATCTGGCACGGTGACCGTGACGGGCTCAATTGGATCGGATGAGCCATCGGCGGGAAGCTTAAGAATTAAGAATGCAGCGGGTACTTATGATCGTTATGCATACACTTCATGGACTGGTTCAATCTTTACAATATCAGGCACTCTGTCTGCGACGTACAATTCAAGTACGATGTTTGTTCCGTTAATCGACGGAACTTCGGCGGGCGCTTCGATGAGTAATACATTGATTTTTGCCTCAACCATTAATGATGTAATTCGAGTTAGAAAGTATGCATCAGGCGCAGGTAATTCAATACTACCATTTGAATCACCGGGAACTGTCGCATCTACTGGTCAAAGCGTGAGCGCAATTCGCACGGTTGATTCGGTCGCAACATAGGGGATTAGATGGGATATGTATTTGATTATATAAATTCGCAAATAGATATAACATCACCTCAGGTCGCGGTTGATTGCCAGGCTCTTTACAACGTCATTGCCGCTGAAGAGGCAACGTCTCGTGGTATTTGTTTTCCTGTAATCGCAAGCGCGTCGGGAAAGCAGACTCTTAGTAGTGGTGTTTTAGTTGGACTGACTGTGAATTTAATCTCATGGCAGCTTTTATTCTACACTGGATCTTATCAGGCCACGATATCGGGCGGTAATTTAGTGGGCGGCATTTCTAGTAATCCTGTGGCTTATGTGGCAGGTGTTCAAGTCGTTTTGCTATTATCAGCTTCGGCAACGATTACAAGCGGCTCAGGCGGTGCTACGGCGTCAGATATTGCAATCGCTGTGTGGAATGAGCCAACTGCGAGTCATACGACATCGGGTACTTTTGGGGCCTATGTGGGCTCAAAGCTCTTAAACATCGCAAAATATATGGGACTTAAATAATGGCAATTTTGGCCGTTATAAATAAAGAGGTAATCAATGTCAGAAGTGTTTAGAGTAGTTAAGCCAGGACCTGGGCAAGAAATCAGAGCATATAAGAAATTCAGCGGCGAGATTGGTGCCGAAATGATTCGGGATGAATATATCAAGGCGCTTGTTGAAGAGATCGGCAATCCTTTTTTCGTCATGACCAAGAATCAACTTTTGGAAAAATTAAATATTGCTGCAAGATCAGTTCAAGAAAGAATGCAGTCAGCTACGGTTTCAGTTGCGGGCTTGCAAGTACCAAAATATTAATGAATGGCAAAAAATAACGAATTTGCATTATTAGAAGACATCGCCGCGTTTACTCATGATCCATTGGGTTTTGCTACTTACGCATTTCCATGGCTAGAGGATGGCGATTTAATTAACGATAGCGGTCCAAGGGAATGGCAAAAAGAAATGATGCGCGAGATTGGCAATCATTTACAAGATCCTTTAAAAAGATACGAACCATTTCTATGCTCAATAGCGTCTGGTCACGGCATAGGCAAGAGCGCAGCAATTGGAATGATTTTGGCTTGGGGCATGAGCACTTGTGAAGACTGCAAGGCCGTAATTACTTCAAACACCGACAGGCAGTTAAACACTAAAACAATGCCTGAAGTTACAAAGTGGTTTAACTTATCTATCAATTCGCATTGGTGGACGACTAACGCTACATCAATTCACACCATAGATAAGAAGCATCAAAAATCGTGGCGAGCCGATGCAATTCCTTGGTCTGAGAATAATACAGAGGCTTTTGCGGGACTTCACAACAAGAAAAAAAGAATTATTTTAATATTCGATGAAGCTTCAGCGATTTCAGATAAAGTATGGGAAGTCGCCGAAGGGGCCTTGACCGATGAAAAAACAGAAATAATTTGGATCGCTTTTGGAAACCCAACTAGAAACACTGGCAGATTCAAAGAATGTTTTGGCCGCTTTAAGCATCGATGGGTTAATAAGCAAATTGATTCTCGCGATGTTGAGGGCACTAATAAAACTCAGATCAAGAAATGGATAGATGACTACGGCGTTGATTCTGACTTTGTAAAGGTCAGAGTTAGAGGCCTATTCCCATCGGCTTCGTTTAAGCAATTTATATCTTTAGAGGACGTAGATCGCGCTTATGGCAAAGAATTAAAACTAGAGCAATATAATTTCGCACCTAAAATTATCACCGTTGATCCAGCTTGGGAGGGTGATGATGAGTTTGTTATAGCCATGCGGCAAGGGCTTCATTTTAAAATATTGAAAACTATTGCAAAGAACGACAATGACTTTCACATGGCTTCAATAATATCCAGAATCGAAGATGAAGAAAATGCTGATGCTGTTTTTATAGATGCTGGCTATGGCACTGGAATTTTATCAGCAGGCAAAACATTGGGTAAAAAAGACTGGCTTCTTGTTTGGTTCGGAGAGTCTTCGAGTGATCCAGGATGTTTAAATAAACGTGCTGAAATGTGGAAACTTATGAAAGATTGGCTTAAAGAAGGCGGCGCTTTGCCATCAGACCCACTATTGCATGATGAGTTGATAGGTCCAGAAACCGTTCCAAGAGTTGACGGCAAGATCCAGCTTGAGTCAAAAAAAGATATGAAAGCGCGTGGTTGTCCATCGCCGAATCGAGCGGACGCATTGGCTTTAAGTTTTGCTTATCCAGTATCGGCAAAATATCGCGGATCTGTTTCGGATGAAAATCAGTATCTTAGCGGTGCCTCTTCCTGGATGGGCTAACCTATATAAATTCTATAAATATCCTATAGTTATTATTTATTTGATTCTGTTTCCGTGGATCAAACTAAATCAAAATCTAAAGTAAGTGACGAGATAATCGAGATCGCTAAAAAACGATTTCAAATTGCTCAGGAATCTGAGTCGGAAAATCGTCGGTTAGCTTTAGAGGATCTAGAGTTCCGCGCTGGCAAACAATGGCCTGATGACGTAATAGCCGAAAGACAACAAGACGGTAGACCGTGCCTTGTAATAAATCGAATCCCACAACACGTCCGACAAATCACAAATGATCAAAGACAAAATAGACCTTCTATCAAGGTGTCCCCGGTCGATGACAAGGCAGACGTTGAAACGGCAAAAATATTTCAGGGCCTTGCCAGGCATATCGAGTATTCAAGTAATGCTGACACTGCTTATGACACTGCTTTTCACGATGCTGTTATAAAAGGGCTTGGATACTTTAGAATTGTAACTGATTACTGCTCCCCTACTTCTTTCGAGCAGGAATTAAAATTTGAAAGAATTAAAAACTCATTTAGCGTTTATATAGATCCAATGTTCAAAGAGCCGGACGGCTCAGACATGAACTGGGCTTTTATTTCTAAGGACTATGATAAAGACGATTATATGGATGAGCATGGAGGCTCGGACCTTGCCAAAATGGATGATTGGTCATCAATTGGCGACAAGTCCCAAGGATGGGCTTCTGAAAACACCTGCCGAGTTGTGGAATATTTTTATAAAGATTGGACCGATGGCAATTTATATCAATTATCAGATGGTCAGTCTGTTTTGGAAGATCAGTTAGAAAATGCTTTAATGATGGCTGCTCAGCATGGCCAGCAACTTAGCGTTACTGATAAAAGAAAAACTAAGATACCTCAAATTAAATGGTTAAAAATAAATGGCATTGAAATATTAGAAGAAACCATCTGGCCAGGCCAGTGGATTCCGATTGTCCCTGTAATGGGAGACGAACTAGACGTTAACGGCAAACGCGTTCTAGAAGGTATTGTCAGACATGCAAAAGACTCCCAGCGAATGTATAATTTCTGGGCGTCAAACGAAACTGAAACTATTGCCCTAGCTCCAAAGGCTCCATTTATTGCAGCCGAGGGGCAAATTCCGCGAGAATATGAAGCCCAATGGAAAAATGCTAATCGCAAAAACGCAGCATTTTTAGTTTATAAACCAATATCTTTATCAGGCCAAGTTTTAGGCGCTCCGCAAAGAAATGTGTATGAACCAGCGGTGCAAGCAATAACCAATGCGCGAATGATGGCAGCCGAAGATATCAAATCTACCACTGGCATTTACGATGCGAGTCTTGGAAACAGATCAAATGAAACATCGGGCGTTGCAATCAGAAATCGATCGAATCAAGCTCAGACGTCTAACTTTCATTTTATTGATAATCTTACTCGCTCTATTCGTCACGGCGGCAGAATTCTAATTGATGTGATTCCTAAGATTTACGATACCGCAAGAGCGGCTAGAATCTTGGGCGATAGCGGAGATCAAGAAATTGTATTCTTAAATCAAATATTCGAAAAAGACGGCAAACCCGTATTGTACGACCTAAGCAAAGGTAAATACGATTTAACAGTTGAGACAGGACCAAGCTTTGCGACAAAAAGACAAGAGGCACTTGCTTCAATGGTCGATCTCACGAAGGCCTATCCGCAAATAGCGCAATTTGCAGGTGATCTCATGGTCAAAAATATGGATTGGCCCGGATCTCAAGAGATCGCTGATCGTTTAAAGAAAATGCTACCTCCGCAATTAATTGATGATCCAAATAAACAACAAGAAATTCCTCCTCAAGCAAAAGCCCAGATAGATCAAATGGGATCTTTAATTGACGATTTAACTAAGCATTTAAATGAAAAAACGGAAATCATAAAAGGAAAGCAAATTGAAATCGAATCAAAAGAGCGAATTGAATTTGCTAAGCTTGAAAACGCTTTAGTACTTGAACAGATAAAGCAACAAGGCGCAGCGGCTAATCACCTATTTAAAACAGAGTTAGAAGACATCAATACTCGTCTCAACTTGCTGCGCATACATGACCCAATGGACACAGAATCAAATGAATCTGACGAGATTCATCAAAATCAAATGAGTCAACCGCAACCACAGATGCCTACTGATGGGCCTCAATCATCAGGTCAACCCATGGAAGGAATGTAGCCATGTCTGTTCAAGTCGATTCAACTACTGATACGCCTGAGCAAGTTACAGCCGCGACCGGCAACTTGCAAAAAAGCGATAAAGTAGAAGAGTCAAAAAAATCCGCGACTCCTGAAAAATCAGAAGTCAAAACACCTAGTGAGTCGGAAACTCTAGAAAATGAATCTTTAGATAACGATGATTCTAATGAGTCCGACGAGGATACTTTGGAAGATTCAGAGTCTAAGCCGAAGAAAAAGAACGGATTCCAAAAAAGAATTGACCGCTTTCGAAAACAACTTTCAGAAAAAGACATAGCTGCTCAAAAAGCGCAGATAGATGCTGATTACTGGAAGGCAAAGGCTTTGGGTAATAATCCCAATGAAAAAGCCGCACCCGAAGCAAGTTCTTCAAAAGAATCTGTAAGCCAAAAGCCAGATCCCAATTTGTTTAGCACTAATGCTGAATACATTGAGGCTTTAACTGATTGGAAACTAGATCAGAAAGAGCAAAAGGCCAAAGCCGAATCAAAGATCGAACAAGCTAAATCCGAATATCAAAAGCAAGTTGATACGCATAACCAAAAAATCAACGAGTTTAAAAAGCAAACGCCTGACTTTGAAAAGATAGTGGAAACATTTCTTGAGGAAAATGGAGACGTTAAGTTTTCACCTGCCCTTGAGGAATTAATCCTGACGTCTGACATGGGACCTGCGGTTGTTTACGAACTTGCTAAAAATTCAGATGAGTTTGATCGAATCAATAAACTTTCTTTGGTAAATGCTGGGCGTGAGTTTGGAAAACTCGAAGCGCGTTTAGCTAAGGATTCAGGTACTCAAAAAGAAGTAAGCAAAAAAACAAACGCACCCGCTCCGCTTAAAACAGTTGGAACTAGTTCAACTAAGGCTTCTACCAAGTCGCCTGATGAAATGGATTTCAAGGAATATAAGAAGTGGCGCGAGTCTAACAAATAACAATTTTTAAATTCCCACATAACTAGTGGGCTAGGAGTTAAAAGATGGCTAATAGTTTATTAACAATTTCTATGATCACTCGCGAAGCACTGCGAGTTCTAGAAAATAACCTTACATTCGCAAAAGGTGTAAACCGCGAATACGACGATCAATACGCAATAAGTGGCGCTAAGATCGGTGACACTTTGAACATTAGAAAACCGGCTCGATATGTTGGTCGATCTGGCACAGTGATGTCAATAGAAGATCACACAGAAACAAGCGTTCCCTTGGCTTTGAATACTCAATTCGGTGTGGATATCAATTTCACATCTAAAGAGCTTGCATTGTCGATTGACGAATTCTCTGATCGAATCATCAAACCCGCAATGGCTACTATTGCAAACAAACTAGACCTTGATGGTTTGTCTTTATATAAATCTGTTTACAATGCGGTAGGTACTCCAGGAACTATCCCAACTGCTTTGAAAACATACCTTCAAGCGGCTGCGAAGATGGACTATGAAGGCGTTCCACGCGATGGTCTAAGATCAGTAGTGATTGACCCTTCAGCGCAAGTTGAGATTGTTGACGCTTTGAAATCACTATTTCAATCTGGTGATCAAATCGCTAATCAATATGAAAAAGGAAACATGGGACTTGCTGGCGGTTTTAAATGGTCAATGGATCAAAACATCGTGGCTCATACTGTTGGACCTTTGGGCGGCACACCTGCTGTTAACGGAGCCTCTCAAACAGGAACTTCGTTGATCACTAATGGTTGGACTGCTGCAGCTGCAAGTCGTCTTAAAAAAGGTGACGTGTTCACAATTGCCGGTGTTTTTGCCGTCAATCCTCAATCTCGTTTAACAACTGGTCAATTGCGACAGTTCGTTGTTACCGCTGACGTGTCTTCGGATGGCGCGGGTAACGCGACTATTCCAATTCTGCCAGCAATGACTGCAACTGGAGCTTTTCAAACTGTTACCGCACTTGCGGCCAACGCAGCATTGATAACAGTTCTTGGTGCTGCAAACACTGTATCACCTGCGCATTTAGCTTACCACAGAGACGCGTTTGTTCTTGGTTGTGCTGACTTGCAATTACCTAAAGGCGTTGATATGGCCGCACGAGTTTCAGATAAGCAATTAGGTTTATCGGCTCGTATGGTTCGTCAATACGATGTTGTAAATGATAAGTTTCCTTGTCGTTTCGATATCCTTTACGGATGGGCTGCTCTGTATCCTGAATTGGCTTGTCGAATTCAAGGTTAATAAAAACATAAAGAAAAGGGGCTCGTTAACTCGGGCTCTTTTTTGCACACAAGGAGCTACCCAGTGACCGCTCGTGAATTAATCAACAGGTCCCTAAAACTAATCGGTGTTTTAGCAGAGGGCGAAACTCCTACAGCTGAAATGCAAGCCGATGCAGTTAGCACGTTAAATGATTTAATTGAATCATGGGGAATAGATGGCCTCATGGTATTCGAAAGAGCTAGGCAAAGCTTTACGCTTCCTGGGGCTCAGTCTTTTTATACAATTGGAATTGGCGGCGATTTTAATACTGATCGTCCAAATCTAATATCAGAAGCCGGAATTGAGATGTTAACATCTAATCCAAGTATCGAATTGCCTCTTGAAATTATAAATGAAGAAGAGTTTCAGCTAATACTTACAAAATCAATTGTCTCAACAATACCGACTAAACTTTATTATGTGATGTCTAACCCGCTAGCTAAAATATATCTTTGGCCGCGCCCATCAATAGCAAATAACTTAATACTTTATACACCTAAACAAATTGCCTCAATTTCTAGCGTGAGCGCGACAATAACTTTGCCGCCTGGATACTCTAGGGCGTTGAGATTCAATTTAGCTGTCGATCTAGCCGTTGAATATGGACGTCAAATAGATCCGATGATCATGCAAACGGCAATGGAATCAAAAGCAGATATTAAAAGACAAAATACGCAGGTTGTTTACATGACACCTGACACTGTCGGAATGGATCGCAAACGTGCATTTAACTGGCTAACAGGAGAATAATTTGAAGTTTAACGGCTTTGTAGGGCCTTCATACATATTAGATTCGGTAAATGTCGATTGCCAGCGATGCGTAAACTTATATCCAGAACTTATCGAATCCGGAACCGGCAAAGAGGCGCAAGTCGCCTATTTAAAATCTACTCCGGGATTAGAACTAATTGGAAAAGTCGGAACTGGTCCAATCAGACTAGTTCAAGTCGACACTGGGGATCGGATTTTTGTTGTTAGCGGATCTGACGTGTTTCAATTTACGTTTGCCCTTTCTGTGTGGTCATCAAAAAAGATTGGATCTCTTTTAACAACAACTGGTCAGGTTTCTGCGACATCCACTAGTCAAACAGGAATTGACGGATATCAAACAGATAAAACAATTTTTGTAGACGGCGTTGATAATTATGCATTTATATATTCATCAAATACAAACACAAGTTCGTTTGGAAACTTTGCAAGCTTTGGATATTCAGGAAAAAAAGACGCAACAAATGTCGTCTGGATTGACGGCTATTTAGTATTTAACAAACTAAACACGAATTACTTTTATGTTTCTGATTTAAACTCTTTAACAGTAAATCCACTAAGCTTTGCGTCTTCTGAGGGAAACCCAGACAGTATTTTAACTACAATTACTAACAATCGTGATCTTTTAGTATTTAACGAAAGATCGGTCGAGGTATTTGTAAATACTGGAAACTCTGACTTTCCATTTCAAAGAGCACAAGGCGGCTTAATTGAAAAAGGCACGCTTGCGCCATTAAGTGTAAAGAAAATAGATTCTCTAGTTTTTTGGATTGGTCGAGACGCTCTAGGGCAGGGCCAGGTTTACTCAATGCAAGGGATCGCTCCGCAGAGGATTTCAACTCATGCAATCGAGCAGGCCATTTCTAATTATCAAAATCCAGGCAATGCCACGGCCTACACTTATCAACAAGATGGTCACTCGTTCTATGTGATCAATTTTGACGAGGCTACGTGGGCTTATGACCTTGCAACAAAATTGTGGCACGAAAGATCCTATGTGAACAATGGAGTGTTTGAGAGGCACCGCGCTGACACTTGCACGTTTTATTCTCCTAAGAATATTCATCTTTGCGGGGACTATAAAAACAATAAAGTTTATTCATTAAACCCTAATTATTATTCAGACGACGGCAATCCATTAGTTCGAATGCGGGTGTTTCCACACGTTTCAAATGCGACAAAGCGACTCTTTTGCAGCTCTTTAATGATCGACATGGAAACAGGCATTGGTCTCAATGATTCCGCGTCGCAAGGATATGATCCACAAATTACTTTGGAATTTAGCTATGACTCTGGGCATACCTGGTCCAATGAAAAACAGGCTTCAATCGGTAAAATCGGAGTCTTTAAAACTCGCGTGTATTGGCGCAGACTTGGTGTCTTAAGAGATGGGGTTTTTAGAATTAAAATATCTGACCCTGTTCCAGTAACTCTTTTGTCTGCCGAAATTGAAGTCGAACCGGGGCTTTACTAATGGCTGCAGGAATTAACAGGTCTCTTGATGTACCTTATAAAAATGAAGTTGTTACAGAAGACTTCCTGTTAACACCGGGCTGGATACAATTTTATAGATTACTTCTAGAATATATTATTCCACTAGGAATTGAATCCACAGCTAAAATTGCAAACAACCAAAGTGTTGCTGCAAACGTGACAGGGCTTCAATTTGATTTCGGTGAAAAAAATCAAGCGAATGTGGAATATATAATTCAAAGAATCACAACTGGAACCGGAGCTACTGAATTAATTCAAACAGGAATATTCCAACTGGCTTATAAACCAATCACTAAAGCTTGGTACATGAATACAATTGGCACAACTGGGCCGGATGTGTCTGGTGTAACTTTCAGCGTAACAACCGGCGGCCAAGTTCAATACACATCAACAAATATTACAGGCACTAGTTTTATTTCAAAAATAACTTACAGAGTTAGGGTTTTGGGTGCCAAATATGCAGGCTAAACCAATTCATTTTGAATTTTTTGAACCAGAAAAACATTATTTTGAAATAAAGTCGTGGTGGAAATTTCACAATTGGTCATGCGTGCCTTTAAATCATTTACCTAAAATAGGAATTGTTGTTTATACCGGCGACAAAATGGCTTGCGCGGCTTGGTTGTATCAAACAGATTCTGCAATTTGCATAATAGATTGGGTTATTGCTAATCCTGAAATTAGAAAACAAGAGCGCACTGATTGCCTAGATTTTTTAATCACAGCATTAAAGGACGCAGCATTTAGTCTTGGATTTGGTTCCATTTTTACATTTACAAGACATTCATTATTAATTTCACGATTAGAAAAACATAATTTTAAAAATACATCGGACGGAATGGTTAATTTAATTTTAAATATAAATAAAAAGGAGAACTAATGGGCTGTGGAGATATTGGAGGCTTAATTGGCCACGCGACAGACGCCGTAGGTTTAACAAATTACGGGGGCGATAGGGCTCAACAAACACAACAGGACGCGACTAACTCAGCAAACGGAGTTGTTAAAGGAATTTACGATCAACAACGCGCTGATCAGGAGCCTTGGCGACAAGCCGGCATGAGCGCACTGACTGGGATGCAAGATCCAAGCTTTCAGAAAAGCTTTACGATGGCCGACTATCAGCAAGATCCTGGCTATCAATTTAGGATGAACGAGGGAGCGAAGGCCCTTAACGCATCTGCGGCGGCTAACGGTGCGTCTAGTGGCGGCGCTACAATGAAGGCGCTTACTAGATACGGACAAGACTATGCTTCAAATGAATATCAAAATGCTTATAACAGATTCAACAATGATAATTCCAATCGATTCAATCGACTTTCTTCATTAGCTGGCCTTGGTCAAACTGCTAACAACGTAGTCAATCAAAATGCCGGAATGTATGGACAACAGGTTGCCGGAAATCAAATCGGCATGGGCAATGCTGCGGCTTCAAATCAAATTGCTCAAACTGGTCGGCTTGCTAGCCTGTTTGGTCAAGGTGCGGGCGCTTATGGCGCACTTCAGCGGGCTGGCCCAGCTGGGGCAACCGGGGCGACCGGTGCTGCTGGTGCGAGCGGCGGGGCGGCGGCAGGAACTGGCCTCTTGGGTGCTGACACAAGTTTAGCGATGTTCTCTGATGAGCGGCTAAAAGAAAATATAAAGCCAATCACGCAAGAAGAAATGAAAGAAATGAAATCAATTCTAAAGGCATTTCATTTTAATTATATAAACGATTCACGCGGTAAAGGCGATTGGATCGGAGTCATGGCTCAAGATTTAGAAAAATCAAAACTTGGCAAAACATTAGTCGAAGAAGATAGCGACGGATTCAAAACAATCTCGTTACACAAGATCATGTCCATGTTTCTAGCGACAATGGCGGAGGGATAATAAATGCCTATTGATTCAAGTATATATTTTCAACAACAAGCGCCGGACATTTTAGGTAGTTATCAAAAAGGCCTATCAATGCGCGATATGATAAATAAACAACAAATGGAACAAGACGCCTATGCTAAGCAAAAGTCTATAGAACAGGCCTATGCGGGCGGAGTAAAGCAAAATGCCGATGGCACTTTGAGCATGGATCCAAACTCAACAACAGGTAATCTTTTAGCCAAAGGATACGGACAAGAGGCTTATCAATTTCAACAAATGCAGCAGCAGCAGCAGGCAGCTCTTCAAAAACAAAAAATGGAAGCCGCCCAAAAACAATCAGAGTTTATTTGGAACGCAAAAAAAAACATAGACTCTGAAACAGATCCAATTAAACAAAATAATATATATCAAGCGCATTTAGCTATGGGCAAACAGATGGGCTTAGACACATCAAATATGCCTAGTCAATACGATGACGTAGCTAAGCAAAAATTAGCAGTGTTGGGGTCAATAGCTATTCCGGCAAAAGATCAAGATCAGCATGCAATTGAAATTCAAAAAAATAACACAGCTGAAAAAGATCGAGTCAATCGGCTAGCGGCTCAAAACGATGCTCGATCTGAAAGAAACGATTTAAATGCTGACAAGAGAGACGATAAGGACGCACAAAAACTTGATGAGCATTTATCAAAAGGATGGACTGCAAGATCCGGAGCTGCCGGCACCGTACAACAAAAAATTATTGCAGGCGAAGCGGCTAATGTTCTTTTTGATCAAGGAAAAAAACAAGAAGGCGGTTTAGATCATAGACAAGTTGAAGAGGCGGCACAATCTGTTGCTAGACTACTTGGTGGCGGCGCATCCGCTTCTGCTCGTGTCGATGCTCTCGTTCCAAAAACACTATGGGGCAATGTTCAATCGTTTAACGAATGGATATCAAATAAGCCAAAAGGCGCTGACTTGCAGGCCTTTACCGATCGATTAGAAGAAA
>JAYTTH010000229.1:0-6350 GCA_043745515.1 Pseudobdellovibrionaceae bacterium
CAGACTCAGAAGAAAAAAGGACATTAATAAGGTGAATCGCAATGTGGTTTTTAAAATCATAATTTAATTTATTAGAGTGCGATTATCATTCCAGACTAAGTGGTGCCTAAAATGTTGGGCATCATTTTTTAAGTGGCCAAATTTAATACAGAATTACTTTTTTTGGGATTCCAGTTTGAGCGAATCAGCAATAGCTGGCAAATCAGAGCGCACATAACAAACAGGGCGGTCATGTAGGGAAGTTTTCCGGCGTCTAGGCCACTCGACAAAGCGACGCCTCCGAGAGCCGTGCCAATGACACTACCAAGGCTGACTGCTGAGCTATTTAAGGCCACTAAAATCGCTTCGTGATTGGGCATTATTTTAATTAAACTGAATTGCTGAGGTGTCACGCTTGCCCAGCCCATGGCGCCCCAAACTAAAAATGGTAGAAACCCCAAAGTTGGAATCCACCGTAGTGCAGGAATAGCAGCGATCACTAAAAAAAGGATAATCAGAATTGCAACCATCACCCATTGAGTCTTAACCGTTCTATCCAGCACATATCCTACTCCAATAATTCCCATGAGACCGCCAATGCTCCAAATTGAAAAAGCTATATCAGCCGAGTTTTGAGTATCAGAAAGTATTTGAGTTATATAAGAATAGAGACCCAAACAACCTGTGGCAGTCAAAAAGGTAATACCGACGACTGATAGCACCTGATGATTTAGTAACAGGAGAAATTGTTCTTTCAACGATGGCGGCGCCGCTTCGACCTGAAGAATTGGTTTACCAATCACAAGGCCCAGCAGAGCCAAAACAGGCAAAAGCAAAATCAATATTACGGTAGCTTGCCAGCCTATCCGTGCCGCTAGCCAAAGGCCGATTGGAACACCAAGAACGGCGCCCGCACTATTTGAACCCCACATCAGACTAAGTGCCCGGCCTCGGAAATCGGGCTCTACCATTTGAGTCGCAGCTGCCACAGCCACCGGCAGAAATAGGCCGCCTCCAAGGCCAGCGACAAATCGGCTCGTGAGATACATCATTATGTTTATAGAAAAAAGTGTTAGCAGATTACCGGTGATAAAAACTACGAGTGCTGTAATCAAAATCGAGCGCGCATTTTGTCGTGAAAGTAAAATAGCGCAAAAGGGAATCGACGCTAAATAAGCCAAACCGAAAACGACACAGCCTTGGGCGACCATAACAATACTCGAGCCCAAAGACTTACTCAGGCCCGGTAGCAAACCTGCGAACAGATAGTCTTCACAACCCATCGCGAACATGCCGGCCGCTAAATAAAAGAGGCCTTTTTTTGAATTTTTAGGGAGTAAAGACAAGCATTGACTCCATAGCTCGAATTTTTTGGTAATCTTGGAAAATCAGATCTCGCTCGCCTGATAATGCGATAATTCCAATACTTGTTAAGTAATCGATAGTTTGAGGAACGTGGTCTCCATTGCTAATCCAAACATATTTATAAAGTAGGGTGTGCAGCGCCGAAGCGCCATCAAGGGCCTCTAGGTTGGAAGCTGTTCCTGACGCCACCGCTTTTAAAAAAACTGGGACCACGGTTTTTTTAAAAACAAACTCTTTTGTTTGAACATCACCATCTAGGTATATTTCTACCAATTTATCGGCCTGGCTGCTTCCCGTCGCTGCACGCGCAAATCCAACTACTGGTCCGCCAATCATCCGTGCACTAGTTTCAATAAGTCGTGGACCATTTTTCGTAAGCATAATTTCAGTGTGAGCGGCCCCAAAGCGAACTCCTAGCGCGTCCAAAATTTTTTGTACATAGTCAAAAAGTTCGCCTAAAGAATTTTTATCATAGGGGACAAATTCAACGTGATCAAAAACCGTTTTACGCTCACCCACTGACGTTTTATTGTATTTGATTATATGAGCTAGATAATGTTTTCCATTCGCGCTCACCGTTCCGACAGCATACTCGGTACCGATAGCCTGTTCCTGGATTACAACGGTTTTGCTAGTTGTCGCGGATAGGACCGAGGGTTCTGTCAAAATCTGGTGAAACGCTTTTTTCCAATCGTCGCCAGCGGCAATATGAAAAACCATTTCGCTTCCCGAAGACATTGGTGGCTTTAAAATTAATGGGGCATCGATAAGGCCATTTTCCGTGATCCACGCGCACGCTTCGTTTTCCAAGTTGGTATCCAAAGTTTTCAAAAATGGAAGGCCGGCTTCTTTCACGGCTTTTTGCATCAGGGATTTATGTGATCTGTGAAGCGATTTTTCTGGATCATTTGCGAGCTCTGGAGTCAAAATGAGTGTCAACCGTTCAGCTAAAGGAATGGCCTCTTCGGTCCCAGGAATAATCGCGATGGGATTGAATTTTCTAATCAGGTTTTCAATTCCAGGCTGATCAGGAATCACTTCTAAAAAATCACTAGTCGCTATCTTGGAACCAAATTCAGGCCATTCTTGGCCAGCCAGTGTGATCGCAATGGCCGGTATTCCACGCCTCTTAAAAGTGGGGGCGAGTTCAATTCCTGATGACAATGGATCCACGATTACAACTGGTCGATTCATACAAGGGCCTCCAAACAATTGTCAAATAGGGGCAACTTCAGAAAAAGAGACTTGATGTTGTCCAACGTCGACGTAGATTCAATGTGCGAGTCGGGTCGAACTAAAATAGCTTGATTGGTGTAAACTGCGTTTTCTGCCCAAAATCCATTCTGACATTTTTTTGAGAAAATGTGAATGATAGTAACAAAATCAGGTACGTTTAATTCAACTGGGTGATCACCAAAAATTAACAAAGTGAATCGAGAGTATTTCAATAGTGAATAAAGCCGAGTCGATTCCTCTTGGTTAAAAATTTCAAAATCAAACAGGCGGGTGCCGCTGATCCCATGGTCTCCATAACGGATACCCATGCCAGTGATATTTCCTGCACGTCGCTGTACGATCTGAATATAGTCTTGAGCATGGGTTCCAGCCAGAGAATGCTTAGTTGACCTTACGAGCTCGCCGGACGTTTCTACAACACTCAGCGCGACCGGTTTACGTTCAGATTCATAGGTTTTCAGAAGTGCAGCCTGCGCACCAAAGTTTATCACCATATTTAATTTCCAAATTAGATTGAATGCATCAGCAAGGCCGGTGTTTAATCCTTGGCCTCCATTTACAGAATGAACATGACAGGCATCACCAGCTAGAAATACGCGATCGTTAATTGAAAATCGCTCTGCAACAGATTCTTTGACTGAAAACTGTGAAAACCAAACCATTTCTTTAAAGCTCAAAGTGTGCGGATGCATGGCGTGATTGATCTTCGCTATCGCGTGTTTTTGATTAAAATCTTTAGTGTCCATCCGCACGTAAAAACGATCGAGGTTCCCTTCGCGAGGAATCCAGGCGACGTCTGAAGTTTCAGCTTGGAAAACTATAATCTCAGGAACCTTTGGGAAACTGGTTTCAATCACGCCATCCAGGACAGCCCAAATCATCTGAGGGCGGGTAACCTGGAACGGAATATTGAAACGTTCTCGAACACGTGAACGGGATCCATCAGCGCCAATAACGTATTTGGATCGAATCGTATCGCCGCTGGCTAAGTAAGTGAAGCAACCATCCGCTGCAATCTGTATATCTTCCACGGTGCTAAGTCGTTTGACAGCCGCGGCTAGGTTTTTAAGTTCACTGTCCAAAAGTTTTTCTACAAAAGATTGCCCTAGCATCAAAAAGTGTTTGTGCAGACAACCTTCAAGGGCATCCCACCAAGTCGACTGTCGCGAAACAAATTGTCCGTTTGCCCAAATCGAGCTTGTATTGCAGGGTTTTCCAAGTGGGTAAAGTTTCTTGAACAGACCTACCACTTCAAGAAGCTGCAAAGTCCGCGCGTTGAGCGCATCGGCACGGCCAACCTGCAAAGGTTCAGCTGATTGATCCAATACAATCGAGTCCAATCCACACAGTTTCGCTAGGTACCCGCACATAAGTCCTACGGGCCCGGCTCCCACTATAACGATGTCAGTTTCTTCGGCAAATCTTTGATTTTTCATTCGTGCGATACCAATCGGGGATTTTCCAAAGGCGGATGGCTTAGCACATGAACGCGTCGAAGGTGCCTAGGAGCCTTTTTTTCAAATGATTCTCGACCATGCAAGAGTGAAAAATTGTCGGCAACGACCAGATCGTCTTGCTGCCATTCATGAGCGTAAAAGTGTTTCGGTGAATACAGGGCTTCTCGCATCGTGCGATGAAATTCGGTTAACTCTTCGGGGCTTGCGCCAGTGAATTCAAGAGACGGCGGATTCAAAAATTTACCAAACCCTTCGTTGGGGGGCTCGTTGTAGCGAAGGACTTGAAAATCTCGCAGGGGATGTCTGTCGATAACGGGCGAAATAGTTTTGCTATCGTAAAATTCCATCTTGCGTTGGTAAATGCCGGTTACTTTGTCCCACAAAGCGCGCACAGGAGGCTGTGTATTTTCTAACGCTAGAACTGTATTAGAAAAGGTAGTTCGACCTCGTTGACTATATCCCGGCGCGCGAACGCAGTGAAAAATTTGAAACTCGGGGACTTGCTTGCGATACATTCCATCCCAATGCAAGGGAACGTAGTTATTGTCAAAAATATGATCTTCCGGATTATTTTGCTCAACCAGTTCTAAAACTTTACCAAATGGCCAGACGCTAATTTCGCCCCACAACTGACAGTAGTCGGCAAGTTCATCGGCACCAGTAAACGTGCGAAATCCTCGCAAAACGATTAGGCGATCTTTCCAAACGTGCTCACGCAAACTTTTTATATCCAAAGCCCGAATGTCTTGATTTGGGAGATTCGCTTGGAGCAATAGTCCAAACGGTTCGATGCGAGTGATACTAAACCTGCTGTCGAGTGCCATAGTTGTTTCCTAGCAATTGGGTGATTCTAATTTTGTAAGCAAATTGTAGTGACTAGGACGTCCGTCCACATGGATCAAATCAGCCCTCAAGAATTCGGCCTGCGCGCGCTTCATAAGGATAAATCGACCGTCGACTTCAACGGCAACTCCATGCCAAGGTGTTAACCAGTTGTCGGGCTCAATTAATTTTATGCCAAGCTTTTTTGATCCACACGCTTGCGGGTGTATCGACAGACGAACGGCATTTGGAAATTGCGATTCCACAAAATCTCCCCATGCTTTGCTCCGTTGAATAACAGCGTAGGCGCGCAATCGGCATTCTTTCTGAACAGCGGTGCGGCTTTGCGTTTGGCCAGGATGCATAGCATCCTCCACTAAAAATCGAGTGATACCGCAATAAAGGCGATTGGCTTCTAAATCTTCAATTGGCGAAAACTCAGCAGAATGAACTTTGCTAGAGTTTCCACCACGACTGACTGCGGCCTTAAAAATATCCAAAGGTTCTCCAAATTGCTCCACCAGGTGAGCCCGCATTTGATCAAAACTTTGACCGCGAAATAAATCATCGAGGTCAAAAGTAGAAAGGGAAGTAAAACCAGATTCGGTTATGATTTTAGAAAGCTCACTTTGATAGGCGGTGACGTCCGCATCGCGCATGCCAACGACATCGCTAAATACTCGTCCATCTGAACATAAAATAATCTGGGCACCAGGCGAGTAGTATTTTTTGATTCGGTCGCAAAGATGCTGAAGAAATTCGAGAGCTTTTCTTTCGGCCATATCAGGCAGAACCCCAAGAACTTTAGTGAGATTAGGCGACTTTCCTGGAAAAGCTGGCAAAACAAACAGGACGGGCAGGTTACGGGAAATCGCATAGATGATTTTGGACAGGTGGGGGCTAATACATTGTGGGCATGCAGCTGAAGAACAGGCCGAGTGGGGGCCAGACCGTCGGCGAAATTGCATTAGATCGCATAGGATATCGTTTGCGATGCCCTTTTGGTGAGGCTGGGTGTATCCAGAAACACCGAATGAATGGGCGCACTCTATTTCATTTTCTATAGTTTTAAAATTAAGTTCTAACATTTAGTCCCCCGACATAAGGAACACCTTAAATCCAATTTAATTATTAATAAAATAGGTAATATATTAGTGTATCATAGCCAATATTTATGATAGAATTTACCGTATGCTAGCTACTGCTTCAGAAATAGAATATTTTGTCGAAGTTTATCAAACTCGACATGTGTCCAAGGCGGCCATTCGATTGGGCGTTTCCCAGCCCACGCTGACTTTGAGTCTTCAAAAACTAGAAGACAAAGTCGGAAGCAAACTATTTCATCGAACTAAACAAGGTGTTATTCCAACAGAGCAGGGAATATTATTTTATCGTATATGCCTATACGGTTGGCTAAGGTTCGACCAAGTTACACATAGTTAGCGGCTTTTCATTTGAAGCAATTCCGAGCAATGTGCTAAAAGCGGCCAT
>JAYTTH010000230.1:0-1741 GCA_043745515.1 Pseudobdellovibrionaceae bacterium
AGTTGCCATTTAAAGCTTGAATTCAGTGATTATTTTGATTAGTTTTTGATAAGTTATGTCAAAAATTAAAACGCAGACTCCTATTTTTAATATCAGCGCTAAAGTTGCCTTTGTAGAAACTGAATCTCGCCCAGAGCATAGCTATTATTTTTTTGCTTACAAAATTTTAATTCAAAATACTGGCCCGATTGGTGCTCAGTTATTAAATCGCCACTGGATCATCACGGATGCCTTTGGAAGAATTGAAGAAGTCAAAGGCCCTGGCGTTGTCGGTATGCAACCAAAAATTCAACCTGGACAAACTTTTGAATATGACAGCGCCTGCCCCCTAACCACCTCGTGCGGATCCATGAAGGGCTCCTACCAAATGATCACAGACAGTGGTGATGAATACTCGATTGAAATTCCCGAGTTTTTTTTGGTTTGCCCCCAAGCCCTGCACTAAATCCCTAGTGTTTCTTCTATTATCTTATTTGCGATTTCTTTCAATTTGTGTCTGTCATAGTTCAGTGGAATATGAATAAATAGAACTGAATTGGATTTTTGCAGCGATTTGAAATAAACAAAGTTGCATAGATACCCACCCGCGCTAAACGATACCTCAGCGGAGTTTGGAAAAATCAAATTGAGCACTCGACAAATAGTCTGCAGATCAAGGCCGTTAAATATTGCGTCTTTGGCATCTTTGGAAATAGGGCGCGACTGGTAGATTCGACCGGCATTGTCTGGAATAGAAGATTCAATCCAGTTTAAAGCTAGCCTTTCCAAAGAAATTTTGGTTCGAGCTGCCGCCACACCAAATTCAAAAACAAAATCAAATTTTGAAAAATCAATGGTATCAATCAGGCCACCCGCTTTTTCATAGTCGACGGGTAAAATCATCGAGTGAACCTGAAGAGTTGAATCTTTCCCCAATTGATCGTGAAGATCTTTAACAAGCGATTCGCTTGGATTTACCTGGATATCACTAAAGGGCTCAAACCCAGTTAGTAAGATTGATTTCATTTAGTTATGGATTTAAAAACTGGCGATTCCAGCCTTTTAGTATGCGGACATATTTATAGCGTTCATGCATACGCCCTTGCCGGCCAAACCAAAACTCAATGGCTTCTGGGATGATAATAAAACCACCCCAATTTGGAGGACAGGGAATTTCTTGGCTTGCGTATTTTAAATCAAGTTCGCGGTACTTCTGATTCAAACTTTCTAAGGCCATCAGTGGTTTACTTTGATTCGATGCCCACGCGCCCAGCTGAGAAACGCGAGCCCGTGTTTTAAAATAAGCTTCTGATTCAGCACGAGTTGTTTTTAGAGCCTGTCCTTCGATTCGAATCTGACGCTCTAATGTGGGCCAGAAGAAATTAACACAGACATTGGGATTGGCAGCAATATCTTGAGCTTTTCTGCCATCATAGTTTGTATAAAAAGAAAAACCGTCACGCAATAAACCTTTGTATAAAACGGTTCTCACGGACGGTCTATTTTCTTTGCTTACAGTAGCCAGAGCCATGGCGTTGGGCTCGGGCAATTTTAGCTCTACGGCTTCATCAAAAAGGGACTTAAAATTCTCAATGGGTTCTGAGTCAAAATTAAATCCGTCCATTCACTAGTTTTTCTTTTTGCCGTGTTTAGCAGCTGGTGCACCCGGAGGCGGAGCCGCGCTCGCTTGAGCTTTTTTAACTTCAAGCAATTCAACATCAAATAACAAAACTGAATTCGGTGGAATACCAGGACGACCCAT
>JAYTTH010000231.1:0-6283 GCA_043745515.1 Pseudobdellovibrionaceae bacterium
CTGTCCCTTGTTCAATTGTGCGGTTTACTTTCTGATTACAATAGAAAACTTGAAGCCGGCAGTATTGTGTTGGCCGGAGCTGCGACTGCCGCTGTTGAATTAAAAAATAGCCAAAAAATAGAATTAAAAATTATAGGCAGCAAAGGGATGTTGCCAACAGCTTTGTTATTTATCAAAGGATAGTAAAAATGAGCACCAATTCACTTGCGTGGGCAACCGAAAAAGACGCCAAAGATCCACTAAGCCGCTTTCGAAACCAATTTATTATGCCTACGGAAAATGGCCACGAAGTCTTGTATTTTGCCGGACATTCGCTTGGAATAATGCCTAAAAAAGCGAAAACAGCGATTCAAAATGAACTTGATGCCTGGGGACAGTATGGAGTTGAAGGTCATTTTAAATCTAAAATCCCGTGGGTCAGTTATCACGAAGTGGTCTGCGCGAGTCTGGCTCGGTTAGTCGGGGCCAAAGAATCAGAAGTGGTCGCAATGAATTCGCTCACGGTTAATTTACATTTAATGATGACGAGTTTTTATCGCCCGTCTGGTCAGCGAACAAAAATATTAATTGAATCCCACTCCTTTCCTTCAGACAAATACGCCGTAGATTCTCAAGCTCGCTATCATGGATTAAATCCCAAAGACACCGTCGTTGAAATTGGCCATTCTGCAGGACAGGATTCAATAAATGAGGACGACATAATCGCAGAAATCAAACGCCTTGGCCGCACATTGAGCCTGGTCATGATTGGTCAGTGCAATTATCTATCTGGGCAAAGATTTAACATGCAAAAAATAGCCGAGGCCGCCCATTCGGTTGGCGCTTTCGTAGGGTTTAATCTAGCCCATGGGGCTGGCAATTTAGCTCTTAAATTACATGATGATAATGTCGATTTTGCCGTTTGGTGCAGTTATAAATATTTAAACTCGGGTCCCGGCGGCATAGCGGGCTGTTTTGTTCATGATAAACATCATTCCGCTTCAAAAAATCCGAGTGAATTTAAATCGATGCCTCGACTTGAGGGTTGGTGGGGCCATAACAAAACAGAACGTTTCAAGATGGGTCCCGAATTTAACCCCATCGCCACTGTAGAAGCCTGGCAACTGAGCAATCCCCCTATCTTTCAATTAGCGGCACTTAAAGCCTCGCTTGAAATCTTTGACGATATTGGAATTTCAAAAGCACGCGAACGGGGCGATTCACTTACAAGCTATATGGAATCATTGATAAAGGACAATTTATCCCAGCATTTAACTATTGCGACTCCGGCTCAGCGGGGCTCGATGCTCTGTTTGAAAGTCAATAGTCGCCATCAAGAATTCAAAAATTACTTAATTCAAAATGACGCGATTGTCGATTTTCGTGAACCCAATATTATTCGGGCAACCCCCGCCGCGCTTTATATTTCCTATAGCGATATATTTAAATTGGTCGCGCTGATGAAACGATTTTTCAATGGCCACTAAGGAATTTTATATTGTGGGCGCTGGTCTTGTCGGCTCTTTGTGGGCGTATTTGCTAAAAAAACAGGGCTTTAGCGTTCACGTCTATGAAAAGCGCAGCGATCCTCGCGGGCAAACCAATCAAAGTGGACGCAGTATAAATCTGATTGTGACGTCTCGTGGTTTAAATGGTTTAAAACAAGCTGGCCTGGGCCAAGATATTTTAGCTATCACAGTTCCTGTTCATGGCCGCTTAATGCATGGACTGGATGGAGCCACAAATTACCAAGCCTATGGTCGAAACAATACCGAATGCAATTATGCTGTTTCACGAGCAGATTTAAATAAAAAGCTAATTGAAAAGTGTGCAGAGCTAGGTGTTTCATTTCATTTCAACCATGAACTTACTGATATTGATATTGAAAATAAGCGACTGCAATTTAATGGATCGACCTCAGTTCCTTATCAATGTGTCTTTTCTACTGACGGTGCCGGCTCACTCATTCGCAAAAAACTCGAAGCCCGTAATAGCCAGTCCTATCAAGAATCTGTAAGCTATTTAACATCTGACTACAAAGAGCTTTATTTACCTTGCGACTCTTCTAGCAAGCCACGGCTTGAAAAAAACAGTTTGCATATTTGGCCTCGTGGTTCACATATGTTGATGGCTTTGGCCAATCAAGACAACAGCTTTACGTTGACCCTCTATTTACCAAAAACAAATCACAAATGGAGTTTTGATACTTTAAATACGAAAGATCGTGTAAGCCAGCTTTTCCAGTCTGAATTTAAAGATACTATAAATCTAATACCCGACTATCAAACTCAATTTTTAGAAAATCCTCAAGGAAGCCTTGGTACAGTAAGATTTTCGAAATGGCACTTTGACGACTCAATTGCCCTGCTTGGCGATGCTGCCCACGCAATAGTGCCTTTTTTTGGACAAGGAATGAATTCTGGATTTGAAGATGTCACCAATCTTTTTGAACTATTAGAAACCTCAAACTGGGATTTAGAATCCAGTTTTTCAAAATACTCTCATGGCAGAATTCCAAATACGAATGCGATTGCCGACATGGCCTTAGAAAACTTTGTAGAAATGAGCGAAAAAGTGGGCGATCAGAATTTTCTATTACAGAAAAAAATCGAATCCGTTTTGGAACGTGAATTTCCAGATCAGTACCGATCACGGTACGGAATGATCACCTATACGTTGATTCCTTATTTGCTGGCTCAACAAGCGGGAGTTATTCAAGCGCGCTTGCTTAGCAGCCTAGCAGCGAAGTGCAAAAAAATTGAAGATCTAACTCTTGAGGATTGTAAAAATCAAATGCAAAAAGAATGGATACCTTGGCTGGAAAAACAAAAGCTTAATTTAAGTCGATTTGTTGTTTAGATTTCTGAGCAGATACTAGATACTTTGTTTTGGACCACACCAAATACATCCAGCAGGCGTATCGGTGCATTCCCAATCAGCCCCGTCGGGCAATCGAACTTCTTTCAATCTCAATTTGGTGTTTGTGCACGTTGATTTACTCGTTTTACGATCAGCCGAGGCATGACAGGAACAGGACTTAGATTCACAATTGAAACCATTTGCTCCAAGATTTAATACGATAATTTTCCAGCCTTTTGGGCAATTGGCATCGGATAAATCATTCGATCTTAGCGGGGCAAGTGTTTTTGAAGTTGAATTTTGCATTTGTGCTGGCGCCGCCTTCAGACAAACAGCGAATAACAAAAACAGAATTAAAGTATTAGCAAATTTCATAGAATTCAGTAGATAGGAGGCCAGATTTCGGGTCAACTTTAATTTCCTAGACATAGCCCTTTAAACTCTGCAGAGCCAGATGATAAAAAAGAAGTTGTTCATTGAACTCTGACTAGCTACTATACTAATTACAACAAGGAAAAAAGAACCTGCAAGATTTATTGGGCGGACTATTTTTAGCATTTATAACTGTTCTTTTGGGAACTGCTTTTTTCATTCCCGGGTACAAAAGTTGGGAAAAAAATTATAAAAACTATTCTCAAAATCAGAGGCTTGTCGGAAAAGTCATTGGGTTCAATGAACGGATTTTCATATCAAAAACGGTTAGGGACGGATTTCTGCGAAGTGTTTCCATGCACCCCGTGGTTAGATTCAAAGATCAAGCGGGAATGGAACACGACTTTGAATCCCGTTTTGCAGCTCCCTTTGTCGCTAAAGACCTTAATCAAGAAGTTACTGTGATTTATTCTGCAAGCGACGAAACGTCCACCGAAATGGACATTCTTTGGCTTTATTTTCTATTACCAGTTGGAGCTCTTTTTACTGCATTTTTTTTCTATATCTCCACAGGAATCATTCTTTATTTCAGAGTAATCAAAGGACGTTTCTAGTTCAATGTCCCTGTCACACTTACAGTTTGAACAGCAGTGATAGTGCCATTTAATCCTGACGGCATGGTGCCAACACGCGCTCGCTCCCAACTGATTTTGTAGGCACAGGCGCCAGTCGTTCCGCCTGATCGCAAAGTCATTTCTGTCGTGCTGAAGGCGCCTGAGCCATTTTCTGGTGGCGAGTCAGTGAACGTCGCTCTATTAGGACATGCTAAATCGCCAGACGTAACTGCATCGCCAGTTAGGTACATAGCATCCGACGCATTTGAACTGGCCGTCCAGGCATAAGTAAGTCCCAATCCTTTAGCTTGCGAAAAGCCCACACTGGGTGCTGTCGTAGCAATGGCTGCCGGTAAAGTCACACTGGCGCTATAAGGACTTTCACCAGAACGAGTCAGTAAAACAGTATACGTTGAGCCAACGGTGGCCGTTAAATTTGCACTGTAACTGACGATTCCTAACACCACTGATTTTGTCATGGTCTGACCATTACAAGTTACGGTATCGGATGATCCTAATTCTATATAAGTACCACCCTGTTCAACAGAAAAACTAGCACTGCAGATCGCAATAGTCGGGCTTGTTGCGGCCGAACTAATAGAATAGGTCGCGTAAAAACCCGACGTTTTTATATTATCAGAACTTGTTTTAGCACAGCCAATTAACAAAAGGCTTACCACACCAAATATTCTCATTCCATTTACTATTTTCATAACTTTTTCCTTTATTTATCAATCAAGCCTGTCCTAGTTTTAAATTTCCAAAAAGGAAAGGCTCGATCCTTTTTTTTCCTATGAGTCCATCTTCCTGACCGATGGGCCGCGTTTACGTGTGCACCATCGTTAGACCCAGAATCCATTCTAGCTTGTTTGGCAGCTATTTACAGTAAATTTCAATTTGTCTCTAATCGAGAGAGACACTGTGTAGAAAAGATCACGAATTTTCCTTTTCACTTGTAGACAAAAGACCACGCTGTTTTTTTAAAACAACGCTTTTAACAAATTTTAACTTGCCAGTGACTTTTTTAAAACTACACTTTGATATGTCAAGGAGGACACATGAACACTTTTTTAATCAAACGTTTTCTTTTTATCGCAGTTTTTGGAACTATTTCTTCCATTGCAATAGCTCAAAATTCTGAATCCCGCCACACAGGAACAAAAGCCATCCTCAATCTTGAGCTATGGGAAAAAGTAACAAAGGACCCTATCCCACAAACAGCAGCACAAAAACAAATTGCTCAAGTGTTAAGTATCGCATCCAAAATGGATTTGGTTAGCGACGTTATGTCGGTTAAAGAAGCCGGCCTTGTCTATGTTACAAATCTCGCAGATCTAGATTACCTCACCACATTCACAGTCGAAAACCCTTCGGAAGCCTATATTGCTGCGACCGCAGAATTTATCGCTAAATATGTTGGAGCCTATATTTTTGATCGGTACGACATTCCTTCTTTAATTAAACTCAATGGGCGAGTTAAAACAATCAACCAAGCTATGGCCTGCAAAAATGCTGGTCTCAAAGTCGCAGGCTCTGCCGCCAGTTTTTTAAGAATTTTACCCTATGGGTTTCAGAACCCGACTGACGAATACAAATCGCAAATATCAGCGTTTATCGTAGCCAATATTCAAAATCAATTAGGACCGCGATCATCAATTGAGACCATTATTCAAATTGAAAAATACTCAGTCCTTACAATTGATGCGATGGCCATTAAAAATGCGGGATTAATAGCTGTAAAATCAAAAACTGATTTACTTGCCCTCGCCCAATTTGCATTTAAAAACCCATCACCATCTTATAAACAGGCCATAAGTGAGTTTATTAAAACTAACTTGTCTCGCTATCCATAAAAAAGGATTAGGCCGACAGACTAGCAATTGAAAATTGCAGATTCTTGCGGCCTGAATCATAGGATCCGGGATTTTTCATAGAGCCCAAAAAAAAACAGATTCTCAAAATAAGACCAAGGTAAATGCAGGGGCCCAGAGGTGAAAGGGACCTATTTCTAAAAATGAACGCGTCCTTCGTGGACTAACAGGCTTAATACCGCATCCATGCGGCGCCCGATGTTCATTTTTAGAAATAGGTCCCTTTCACCTCTGGGCTCTTCCAATTATCGTTTCTTCTTGGGTTCTGTTTCTTTGGGTTCTATGAAAAAGTCGGAGGACTCAGCACCCAGGATAAAAAACGACTCGCCTTTTGAATGACTATTGCCAGCGTTATTTCCGAAAAATCATTAGTTACGATTTTTCCCAACTGGTAGTCTTCTTTTAGTTCTTTTATCGCATTTTTAATATGGGCGCGTTTATTATAAACTTCGAAAGCCTTATCCTCATCTATTATAAAATCATTTGTTGCTAGGCAATCATATCGATAGGAACTGATCTCTCCTAAACTCATTTGTCCAAAATTTTCAGATCGTTTTCTTTTGTAAATCTCTCTGTACTTTGTACCTT
>JAYTTH010000232.1:0-1721 GCA_043745515.1 Pseudobdellovibrionaceae bacterium
GCGTCCGAATTTATGATATTTTCAGCTAAGATTTTTTTGCGTTCTTGAAGCTTTAAAATCTTTTCTTCAACTGTATTTTTAGCGATCAATTTATAGGCGAACACGCTCTTGGTTTGACCGATACGATAGCAACGATCAATCGCTTGTGATTCTGCTGCCGGATTCCACCAAGGATCGATAATAAATACGTAATCTGCCGATGTTAAATTTAAGCCGACTCCGCCTGCTTTTAAGCTTAATAAGAACAAGCTGATTTGCTCGTTTGTTTGAAAGTTATTAACACGCTCGGCACGATCTTTTGTTTGGCCATCCAAATATTCAAACTGAATATTTTTTTCGCGCAGCTGTTGGGACAGAATTTTTAGCAAAGATGTAAAACTTGAAAACACAAGCGCTTTGTGGCCTTCCTTTATAAGTGTTTGGATCTGATCCACTAAAAGATCAAATTTTGCCGACGGTTCACCTAATTTCGATTTATCAACTAGGCCCATGTGGCAAGAAATCTGCCGTAATCGCAGCAGGGCGCCCAAAATTTCAATTTTAGTATTCTTGATTCCATTATCTTTAATCTTAGAGTTCAATCGCTGCCAATAGTAATTCTTGATTTCGTTGTACTTATTACGTTCTTCATCACTTAATTCACAGTACAGAACTTGTTCTGTTTTTGAAGGCAGATCTTTTAAAACTTGCTCTTTTGTACGTCGCAAAATAAACGGCGCCAACGCTTTGGAAAAGCGTTTCAAGTCATCTGGCTCGGTCAATTTCAACATTTTCTGACCCAACGATTCTGTAATTAATCCTGGATTTACGACCGACAATATCGAAACTAAATCCCCAATCGAGTTTTCAATTGGCGTGCCTGTTAAAGCAAATTTCTTTTCTGATTTGATCAATTTAGTACTTAAAGTTAACTGCGAACGTGGATTTTTAATATTTTGGGCTTCATCTAAGATAAAGAAATAAAAGGGAACGTCTTTAAGTGATTCAATATCATTTCTAAGCGTATGATAGGTTGTTAACAATACATCATATTTAGAAAATTCTTTGATTTGCTCTTTTCTGTCATTTCCAAAATAAGTCATAACTTTTAGTTTAGGTGTGAACTTTTCAAATTCATTACGCCAATTAAATACCAAGCTTTTTGGGGCCACAACAAGACTGGGAATTTTTGGTTTATCTTTCATCGATGTGAAAATAGAAAAAACAGCCAGCATTTGAATGGTTTTACCCAGACCCATGTCATCGGCCAAAATCCCGCCCAATGCATTTTCGCTTAGGATATGCATCCAAGAAACGCCTTTTTTCTGGTAATCACGCAATTCGCCTTTAAAACCAGGACCGTTTTTAATTGGCTTTAGTTCACTTAGCTCTTTGATCAAATTTTCCATTTTAGAATCAGACGGAATCAAGAAATCATTCTCGATATAGGATTTTAAAAATAGCGACTGGATGCGATTAAGTTTGATACCACCTTCGGTTGTTTGGCCTATTTCAAAATAGGGCTTCAATTTCTTCATGATGTCCGATGGCATAAATGCCGTCGTGCCATCTTTTAAAGTGATCAAATTGCTTTGGTTTTTTAGGGCTTTTAAGATATCTGGCCATTCAACGGTCATGTCGCCAATTTTTAGATCAATCTTCAGATCCAGCCAATCCATGTTGTGCGACACTTTGAAATTTAGGTCCTTAGCGCGACGGATGCGATTTCTGTTTAAAAATAT
>JAYTTH010000233.1:0-6246 GCA_043745515.1 Pseudobdellovibrionaceae bacterium
GAAAATCCAGCTGCATGGCTGCCCTGGAACTATTCGCCACAAAAATAGACCGGAATTTATAAAAATATTTTTGACTTTCTTTTGCTGCGGTGGGGACACGATTAAGCTCGATTTGTTAGTTCATCTTGAACCTCCATTACTTGCACTACAGCACACTCAATATCATCCCATTTTAAAGCATACAGTTCGCCAGAACGCATTCCAGTCAAGACCGCCATAGTTCAGATTTCATAAAATCTGTGGTTGCATTTTTTTGCTTCTAATAAAAATTTTTCAACCTCAACTCGATTGAGTACGGACTTTCTTGCCTCATTGATCTTTACTTTTATTTTGACCGCAGGATTGCAGGAGATCATTCCATCTTCGATTGCAATTTGCAAAATGCGACGAACGATTTTGTGCGGTCCACGCCTGGTCCACGAAGCAACGTCAAAATTTGAATTATAAACAACGTCGTAAATATCTCGAGAAGAAATATCTTTTAGGAGTTTACCTTTTAGAAAAGGTTCAATCCAGATTCGATTCTTGCATTCATAATCTAACAACGTTGACTGCTTGAATTCAATTCGCATGCGTTCCAAACAAATCTTAAACCACTCTTCCCAGTTGTATTGGGGCTTCTGATCTTTAAGATTTGCTATTTGCCTCTTTAATTCGAATTCTGCAGCTTCGGCTAGACGCTTGGAGGTCAATCCCCGACGTTTTTTCTGAATTCTGACGCCTCTGGCATCTGTGCCATCTACATAAGCGGTATAAATTTTTGACCCATCTTTATTTATTTTTTCTCTAATAGCCATAAATTGCTCCATTTTTTTGGATTACTTTATGGATATCAATCAACCTGAATCTTAGTCTTTGGCCCAATTTATAAGATCTAATCTGCTCTCTATGCACCATGATTCTCAATGCATTAGGAGTGATGTTTAAAAGTGCTGCTGATTTTTTCGTACAAAGCCATTCACAGGATATTTGGTTTTCAAAGAGCAATCTTTCAGAAATTTTTTTATCTGAAAAATTAGAGTTTAAATTTATATTTTATCTCCATTTTTTTCCACAATTTTCTATTTTTCGCTTTTTCATGAAATAAAATAGCCAGAGGCCGCCAAAGAAGAAGATGCGGACAGAAGGCCCCGAAAAATGCACCGAAGCTGAGTGATTATTCATCCCAAATCCGATCGCTTTTACAATGGATATTGAGCATGTTCCATTTTTGGATTGTCTGCCAAAAATTCATCGATGGAAAAAGTTTAATAGGAAAACTTGGTCGCGACTGGAAGCACAGCATAGCACCGGTTGAGTACAAAGAAAGTTTTCGTTGCATAGAAGTTATTCGAGACATTCACAAGGTGTCAAATTTAAAAACAATTCGCACAATTCATGTGGCCGACAGAGAGGATGCCATATATGAGCTCTACCGAGTTCGACTGATGGTTGCGAAAAAATTCGTTGATATTCTCTCCGCTGGAATGTGGAATTTTTTTATAAAATTTCAAAATCTGGATGTGGTATTGAAAAAGCGTAATTCAGGTCAGCCGACCGACTCAAAAAATACTTCGCGCCCATATTAATGGTTGCGTGGAGAATATTCTGATTTACGCGATTTTTTAAGAATAATTCAAACGAAAGCTGAGAAGTCTGTTAAATAAGCTTGACTGGGAAGGGATTGCAAGCTTGCATGAGCAAAACAGGACTAAATAAAAGGCCACCGCCAATTAGAGAAATGTACCGCTGGTTAGGAAAACTAGGCGGCTTCATCGGCAGAAAAGGCGACAGCAATCCAGGCGGCACTGCAACGTGGCGAGGCTGGATGCGATTCTCAGATTTAATATAGGATAGAAAATCATTGGATTTTTATGGGTAATGCTCAGGGCTTAGGTACATTACTACTTCAGAGATTTCTGAATTCTCGAATAGTTTATTGACATGCGTTACCCTAGATGCTACTCAAACTTCGAAACGAATCAAGCAGAGATTTTGAATAAGAGGACTTTTGTAGATGATTAATATTATTAGATTAATTTTAGTGTGTGAGCTAACACCGCAGATGCTTTTCGGTTCACCTAAGGCGTGTGAACAACAAGCTGAGAAAACATACAAACAATTTGTCGACGATTACAAAAATGTTACTGATGACCGCACTAGTGAAGTTTATGAACATTTACTTCCAGGGTTTAGAGAGTTGGCAATTAGTCTTAGGTTAGATCAAATTTGGACAGATTTCGGACCAGGTCAGTGTAAGGCAATTGATGATTACTTCAAAATGGGAAATTTTGTTGCAAGAATTCAGGCAGTAGGCAAAACCGGTTTTCATAATGTCATAGGAAGGTATTCTCACCCTGATGTTTACCAAAGACTCAAATTGCTGCAAAATCAAGGTAGATTTGTACCGATTTTTGACATTTACTTGGAAAGACTCATCCCTGCTTTACAACTCACGACCGATTTAGGAACAGATGTTTTTGGACCATTTTCATACTCTCTTCATCCAGACAAAGTTGTAAATAATTATTTGCGATATTTAAAAGTCGGCGGAATTTTAAAAATTGTAGCTAATGATAAAGATTTATTCGGGCAGAGCAAAACTGATTTCGGGCCCTGGCTAAATAAATTTAAGGGGATAGAATGGACTCAGGAAATTTCCAGTAAAGACCCAACGGGCCGAGGTGGGAGATTTCCTCTTGTTTCGTTGACGCTTAAAAGGGTCGCGCTTGAATTGTTCGTCCCTCGTCTTAAAGTTGTGAAGTATCAACTAGATGAATTTTATAAAATTCCAATCCGCACCTACGAAGTCGAATTAGAGGAAACTGAAGCCGAATAGGAGTAATTTGGTAAAGCATTACAAAATGCACCTTTCCTAATAAATGATATATCGCGATTTGCAACTGTTTCTTGACCCATTTTCGGATTGACACTTTGAGTCCGCAAAAATCATCCCGCCCTTGTCTTTTGACGTCCCTTCAGTTCAGCCTTAAGTCTATGTTCGGCTTACGGGTATGTTGCCCGCTGCTGCCCAGCCCAATATCTGTACCTACGAAAGGCGTCGTCCTGAGCTCACGCCGTGTTACGAGATCGTTTCAAAACACCTCGTAAAAAAAGGCTTCTAGTTTGATGACGAATGCAAAAAAAAGAATAACTTCACGTGGAGTAAAATGCTGGCCTAGGCCTTCAAAATCGATGTTACCAAATGCGACACGTGCGGCGGAAAATTAAAGTCGGGTGCCCGCCGTACTTGACACCGACTCCATTTCAAAATATCTGAGACACGTTGGTCTTGTGATGATAGACCGCCGTCTCGGGCACCACCGCGATTCAAAGCGCGACGTTTAGAATTCGATGACCAAACCGAACAGTCCAACTTCGACTAATTAAATATCCGAAATGTCGCGAGGGGAGGCGGAGCCACGGCCAAAATAGACGAAATTGCATAACAACAGGACATTCGCTGCTCGTAATGCAGGTTCATAGATTAAAAAACATCAAAATAACAACTAAAACATTTAGACCAGCAGGTCAGGCAGGGGAAAACCGTCAAAAAGGTACGCGAGAAATGTCGCTTGAATACCCTACCTTCTTTGAAATTTAAGTCCTTACAAGAATTTTCTAGCTAAATTAATCACCTAATCATGTCTGCGAAATTTTGCGCCCGCCGCAATCCTAGTCAATTCGCGATATTCGGTATTTGCTAAAGTTGAAACTTATAAGGAGATCTAAATGAAACGTATTTTTTCACTTTTACCGATATTTGTAGTATTTGGGTGCGGACTATTTTCAAAAAAACAAGACGAAGAAAGTTCGAATTCGCCTCCCAAAACTTACGCGGCATCGTATTTAAGTTTTGCCGAGTCATTAAAACGTCTTAAGGATTTAGATGTTAAACCAAAAAATCTTTCGAACAAATTAACCACCTCATGGTTGTGGCAAAACTTACATGCCAACCTTTCTTCTTTAACACCTGACCAACGCGACGTATTAAAAAATTATCTAAGAAAACCTTCAAGCCCGGAGAATTCACTGCGTTTTATGTTCAGTGAACTTGCCACGCCTGAAGCAGAAAAATTTAATTTTAAATTAGATATTAATCAGTCAATCCGAATTCCTGTCAAAAGTTTTTGCTTAGACAGCCACCGAAATTCACCGTCGCAGACTACGCGTTTCGTGCTTGATTCAATTACAAACGAATCGCTTGTTAGACAGATTTTGTTCAAATTCCTTGAAAGTCAGGAGAATCACGCATTATTTCAAGGTTTAATGTGGGATCTTGAAGACCTTAACCGACCGGTTGCACATGTTCCAAAGTTTGCTGCTGTTCTCCAAGAACTTAACTTCCAGTTTGATCCTAATGAGACACTTTTAAGTTTTCAAAAACGAGATTCCACTCGCGATCGTTCGGAGCAGCTGAAGATCGGGGTACAAAGTTTTGGAAAAGAAGGTGTCGAAGCTTCTCTCGTTGCGTCTAACGGCTACCACAGCGGAGAACTTGTCATCACAAACCGCAGCAACTCGCCTTTAGACCTTGATGCAAGCAGTCTTAATTTGCGAATGTCTCCTACACAAGACTTGTCCGAATACAATGTAAGTGACCCTGCAAACGCTTCCCAGCGTATTTACGTTAGTGGTGCAAATCCGAATGAAGTCCAAGGTCAGATTGATAAACAGCAAAAGCTCGCTTCTGACGCCTTGAGACTGAACGAAAGATTAAGTGAATACAAAACAAATTCTCGAGCAGACGCAAAGACAGTTGAATTTTTAGATCATGGTTTTAGGTATCTTTGTGATTTGCTGGCTCAAGGGGAATTGGATGCCGGGGCAAATATTTTGTCCGGGCTATCTACTATTCTTGAAAAAATCACTCAAGGTTTAGATATTGCAACTGCTTTAACTCCAGGTTTGAATGATCTTCGGGATCTGTATGAATTTGCTGTCGGGAAAGATTTAATTTCCGGAGCGCAACTGACCGCGTGGGAACGTGCGCTTAGCGGCTTAGGTCTTGTTGCAGGCAGCGGGATCGTCATGCGCAAAGGTATCAATTCATTGGCCCGAGCTACGCGCGTCGAAGAAGAAGTTTATAAGACGACCCACAGTATTATTGAACAGGTTGGCCGAGAGGGTAAAAATGGCAAAACCGTTCTGGGCCACTATCCGGCTTATGTTGAAAAAGCGAATGAGCTCGGAGCAAAACGTTTTAATATTCCTGAGCAGATTTGGGAAAAAATGCCAGAAACCGAAAAATGGGCTGCGAATCAAAAGTTTTTAGACCGAGCCATCGCACGGTCCGATGAGATAGTGTTAGCTACTGCCCACACCAGCGCACGTCCAAATTCTTTCTTTGCAAAAGAACTTGAGTACCTCAAAACCAAAGGTTATCGTGTTAGTCCCGATGGCCGCACCATGAAAAAATAAGCTGATTTTATGACGAATACATTTAGCCGAGTCAAAAGCCTTCTAGAAAATTCACAAGTGAAATTTGTGGTGATTCAAGTCACTGAATCGCCACAATCGTTCGGCGACGCTGAAATAATTACTCAGATTGGTCGTTTGTATTTTATTTTCCTGCGCGACCGCGGGCAGGAATTTATTTTGGTGTCTGAATTTCCAAAATCGGAGAACGCAGTGAACTTTGATGAAGCGCTAAAACGCGTCGGAGTATTAGGTTCCGAAAGTTACTCAGCAGCGGTTTCCAAGTTCGAAGATATTTGGCCATTAATTTTGAAGCATCTCGATGCTTTTTAAGAAAGATTGGCATTCGCTGCGCTGCGGTGTTGATACGAATATTAAATATTAATAAATCAAATTTCGCCTCGAGCTAAATCATTTTTTACATTCTGACCGGCACTTACAGAATTCGGATGCCTTATATATGAGGGGGTACAAGTTATAGCTCCGTCGGCGAGATTCAGGCTTTGAAATGGGACAGCGTAGATTTTGGAATGCGGCAGATTATTGTGCGGCGAACATATTGCTTGAAATCAAATAAAGCAAAAGAGTGGACCAAAACAAAACGCGTGCGCCGGATTCCAATTTACGAGTCACTTCTGGAGATTTTGCTGACGTTAAAGCAAATGTCTAAGTCAGAAGAAGTTTTGCCAGATTTTCCATTTCATCATGCTGTCATGAGAGATGTCAATAAAGAAAAATATCTTCCTAAGCAGTATTCAATCCAGAACACAGTTTGTCTACTATTGTCTAATTCTTGACTAAAAACTTGCACGCCAATTCGTTTCGCTTTTTACTGTCTTCTACTACCAC
>JAYTTH010000234.1:0-23510 GCA_043745515.1 Pseudobdellovibrionaceae bacterium
GTTTCCTGGCGACGTGGATAAAATATATACCAAATCCTGAGCTTCTTTAACCTCAGCTTCAATCGTTATGGTACCATATTTGGTATCGCCAGTCAGAGAAGTTTGTATCGCATTTTTTCCAGCTGAATCGTATTCAATTAGACGTGGGATGTTGTTTTGAACTGAGACGCCCGCAGCGAGAACCACCACATTTTGCATCAACACAAAACTCTCACGCCTCATAGCTGCACCCTTACCAACATCCAACGCCACAAAGATGTCGATACGATCACCGGGCCGAATCAATTTAGCAACTCCACGCACTTCATCTACGGGAATCGAGATAGCACGTTTAGTAGGGGCCACTTGCAAAGCAATTCCAGTATCAGCACCCGGTGAATACAAATGATTTTTCAGCACAGGTTGACCTTTTTTAAACGGAACAGCAGACACATTGCCTGAAATTTCTTGAATATTTGAATAAAAGCCATCGGGAACAAAATCCGTCGGAATCGATTTTGTTTCCAACATCGAATCATAGATGGTCGTCATTTCAGGAATGTCTTCCTTGGCAATAACCACAACTTTTCGAGCGCCGAGCTGTTCTTTGATCGCTTTTCTTTGTTCTTGAGCGTAGCTATAGATCATAAATGCCGCAAAGGCCCCTGCAAAAATGGATATCCAAAGATTTTTTGATTCGCTTCCCATGAAGACCTCATTAAAATTTGTTCAAACGATTCAGACCTTTATCGGCACTCAGCAAAGATTCCTTACTTGTTTTTAGATCTGTATTCGCGCTTGGCCTGAAGTCTAGTTTACCTACGAAACTGTAGAAAGTTTAGATAGTTCAGAAAACTGAATCAAAATGAAACGCAAGTAACTGCTAGTCGTACCTATGGTTTCAAATATTGTAGAGTTCCATTTATTTTTATCTTTATATTTGGCGATTGAATAAAAAAATGACACTCACTGAACCGGCGCACAGTCAGAATTGAGGCAGATACCATATACCGATTTAATCCAAACTGGATAGGCTTTGTATTTATCCTTATCATCTAGTAACGCCTTTCCATCATCCCGAATTTGATAGACAGTTACATTGTGAAGTTGCGCATTAGTGTCGTTGGCAGGCGTCCTACTATAGTCACGTCCGTCGGAACTTGTTCCCCCAAACGAGTTTATAAATGAAATAGGCCTTGCAGTTGCTACCCATTTATCATCATTTGTTGAAAATTCCGATGTCGATCCATGGAACCTATTTCCAAAAAGCCTGAACTTTGACATTTGAGCGGATTCTAATCGCCAGAAAAAATCTAAATTGCTTCTAAATCTGTAGGTTTCTAAAGCATAATTTCTAGCGGCCATGCTTTTTAGTATTCCAGTTTGGATAACACCAAAAAAGCCCAAGCTAAAATTGAACAGGATCATTATAACAGCAAAAATTCCAACGACTTCTAATGCCGCCATCCCTTTTTGATTTTTTAGCATCCGTTATCCTCCATCGGAAAATACTGCGGATTGCTGCCCTGCTGACGATCATAATTTTTAAAACGCGCATCCAGTTCCAAAAGGGCTCGGTGACGATTTTCAACTTTCATAAATTTTTGACATTCTTCCTGAGTCGGATTTCTAAGCATAAAACCAGTGACGTTTGCGGTAAGCGGTGTTTCATCAGGATTAGTTTTTCCCAAAGGTCCCAAAGTCAGATTTAAAATTTTGGTAGCGTAGCTAAATCGCACTCCTGTGACGATCAGCTTAGTTCCATCCGGACTACCATTGTAGTCGGCAAAGACGTCGCCGCCAACGCCACTGTGAACAGATTCAAGTTTTAGTGTGAACCAGCCTTGATTAAATAATTTTCCAAAGGCGGGTATAGCCCTTTGCGGGCCAGCATTGGCCCCCGGGCACAGGGAACGATTTCCCAAAATGGCTACGCATTTATTAGCAGCCAATTCCCGCTGCATACTTTCGTTGACGTGCCCACCCGAGTAGATTCGCCCCACGGCAAAGGCAATGTATTGTGCTATCATCGAGGAGGACAACGAGAAGGCTAGTACAAAAAACATAATACTAAACGCAACACTAATAAGCAGTGCAACCGTAAATTCGATTGTCAAAAATCCCTTAGAATTTTGTAAACTATTTTTTTTGCTCATCCCTAAATTCCCTACTTACGGTATCGGGCTAAAAAGGCGAATCAATTAGACACATTTATTCACTCGACTAATGTAGGGCTCGGCAACACCAGCCAAGTGAGCCTTTGCCAACTGCTGCTGCTACGCAATTGCGGAGCTATTGTTGAACTGTCGCCACTTTTTCAGGGTTATGAGGGTGCTTACTTCGGGTCGAGCCCGGATCACCCCAAGCGCCATTTTCAATCATTCCCGATATTTTAGCCCAAGGTTTGGTTAAGATATGAGCAAAAATCTGAGAATCGTTAGCCCATTTTTTTAAACCCGCCATTAAAAAAAGCCCGATCGAAAGAAGCAAAACCGCTTCTATAGCGAACTGACCTTTTGATTTTCTTTTTTTAAATTCAGAGACAGGAGCCTCGGCATTGCCGGGGCTTACTTGGCGCTTATCCATTTGTGAGCCGATCCGTCCTGCATTTTAAATCCACGACCAGTCGCCAGATGTTTTTCAACTCGAGCACCTAGAACCGGTCCGTAATCACGAAACGCTTCCATCGGCGAGCTGAAAAAACCCTTTATACCAATCATGAACATACAAGAAAGTAGCAAAACATACTCAATTGTCATTTTATCTCTTTGGTTAAATTAGTTTACAACAGCATCCATATCAGCTGTTGCTTTACCAGTTATCGCGTTAAATTTATCTGTAATTGGCTTTTTGAATGCCATTACCAATCCAATAATTACAACAAGTAACAAAACATACTCAACCATGCCTTGTCCTTTTTGATTTTTTAAAAACTTAGAATTCTTTTTTACTTTGCCTTTGTTTAATACTTTCATAAATCCTCCACGGCGTTAAAATATATCGCTCAATTCTAGTATCGAACATTTTTTTTCATAACATGAGAAGAAAACGAAAAGTTCTCAATATGGTACAAAGTCCATACACTAGCAGGCCAGACCTTTCGGGAAGGTCGTTGACCAATTGTTCTACTGACTGATATTTTTACAGTCAGAACCCCTAATTAAGGATTATCTATGCAAAAGCAACTCATCACCCTCTATGTCATATGTGTCGTTGTTTTGTTCATTGTTAATGTTGTTGTTAGTTAGGTTTCACGCATGCCAGATTCGCTTCAGCTGGTTTTATTTTGGAATTTTGGGCTTTCGTTTCGGAGTTGTTTTTCTTGGGGTGGGGCCTTTGGGTCTCCCCTTTAAAAAAACGGCTCCGGCGCACCACGATGGTGTAAGAAGCCGGTGAGCCCACGATGGGCGTCCTTTTTTTAAAGGGGAGACCCAAAGGCCCCACCCCAAGAAAAACCCAACTTTGGAACGAAAGCTCAAAATTTCAAAAAATATTTAGTTTTTGAAGTGATAGATGGAAGAGTAGTTGCGGCCGAGTTCTTCTTGATCCATCCCATACCCAACCACATACCGATCATCAATAGTCTTACCAGTAAACTCCGGCTTGATGGGCAATTCGCGCCGAGCCGGCTTATCTAAAAGGCACGCTATTTTCAAAGAGGCTGGATTTGCGTTTAAAAGTCTGTTTTTTAAAAAACTTAATTTTCGTCCTGAATCAATAATCTCTTCCACGATTAGGACATGGCGATTAACGATGTTTTCAGAAATATCTTTTGAAATCTTAATCACAGAACCCTTACCTGTCGAGGTTAAATAAACAAAGTCCACTACAATTTTAAGTTCTAATTTTCTCATAAGATCGGACAAAAAATGAACGGAGCCTTTAAGTGGACAAATCATCACCAATTCTTTTCCGTAATATTCATCTTGAATTTTTTTCGCCAATCGCGTAACGATTTCGTCGATGTCTTTTGCAGTTAAAAATGGAATCATGTCGTCTTTATTAATTGGCATAGTCTCTCACAAGTTTGCATTATGGGCCGCGCGCAGCGATCCCAGTTGTTTTAAGTATCGTGTGGCTTCTGGGTTTTGCGGGTCTCTCATCAAAACACTTTCCCATTGATCGCCCGCTTCCCTGGTCCTACCTTCATTGTACAAAATCACTCCGAGCTTATTTTTTGCAGGAATAAACTGAGGGTATTCTGCAATCAAACTTTTCAAATCTTTAATGGCCCGGTCACTACTGCCCATTTGAACTAAAACTTCTGCCATTCGCATAGTGATTTCAGCTCGACGGGCAGACAGCTTTTGGGCTTTCATCAGCTGTTCGAGGGCCTCTGGAAATTTTTTATATTGAAAATACAAATCCGCCAATTCTTCGTGTTTATTAGCTATTTTTTCATCGATGTAAGGGTCGGGTCGATTCGATCGCAAATCTAATAACCTTCTGGCGTCGTCGAAAACCTTTTTACCTTCGTCATACCGGCCAATGTCGTTCAAAATAATAGACAGGCCTACACTAGCATCTGTGTAGGTCGGATCCAATTCTAGAGCCCTTTGAAACGATTTTATCGCTTTATTAAACTTCCCCTGATCATAAAAAATAGTGCCTAGCATTTGGTGAATTTCTGGATTTCGCTGAGGCTTTTGAAGCAATTGAGTCAACATGGATTCAGCCATTTTGTAATTGCCTTCAATAAAATTCTCTTTAGCTTCTTGAAAAAGCGCCTCGGGTGAATATTCCATTCTAGTCCTGAACCGTTTCACCAGCATCTGCTGATTCTTTTTCTGCGTCTTTCAACATCGTCAACTCTTTAGATTCAGGGAATTGAGCCTTCAATAAATCTCGATATTTTTTGATTTTTGCTTTGTCTTTAATTTTTACGGCTGCAAAATAGGCTCTAGCGATTGCTCGCTCATCAAGGCCCAAGTGAGGATAGCTAGTGATTAAAAACTCATAGCGAGACAGCGCGCTGTCAAAAATTTTTCGCTTAAAATAGAAATCCCCAACATAGTCTTCTTTTTCTGCGAGTTTTTTCAAAGAGCTTTCTCGTTTTTCTTTGGCTTCTTTGAAAAATTCGGATTGAGGATGCTTTTGAATCAATTCGTCAAATGAAGATATGGCTTCAGTCGCAAGTGATAAATCGCGATCAATTGTTTCTGGAAGTTGCTGAAAATAGCTAAGTCCCACTCGAAAAATTACATAATCAGACTGCGGATGTGTAGGGTGAAGCTCTCTGAATGTTTGATAGTTAATTTGTGCTTCGCCGTAAGATTCTTGCTTGTAATAAACATCAGCTATCGCAAGTTCCGATTTGGTTGCAAATTGAGAATACGGGTATTTATTTTTTACTTCCGAGTATTTTTTTATCGCTTCTTCAAATCGTTCATCTTTTTCAAATTCTTGCGCTACATTGTAAGCGCTCTCGGCTGAATCTGTTTTTTTTTCATCCGATGAGCATGAGGCTAATAAAAATAGGCCAGCAAGTAGGACGGAAACGGCTTTTAATTCAAAGAAAGGCATTAAGCGTAGCATTGAATGAATTTATTAGCGGGGTACAATTTCTGTCAAGAATTACTTTATCTGGGCTTCAGCCTGACCATCCGTAATATGCTGATAAATCGACGAATAAATGATTTTAATAGCGCTAGCCAAGGGAATCGAAATGATCATCCCTAAAATCCCCATCAACTGAGATCCCATCATGACAACCAATACAACAGTTACAGGGTGCAAATTTACAATTCGAGCAACTAACATAGGCACTATTATGACTGCATCCAAAATTTGAGCTAGCAGATAGACGAAAACAATATAAGTCGTCACCGTGTTTGGCTCCTGGTTTACCAAGGCAATCAAAACGCCCGGCACGATCCCTATTAAAGGCCCCAAGTAAGGAATTAAATTTAGCAAAGCAGCAAACACCGCTAGGACCAGTGCATAGGGAAATTGGATGACGCCAAGCCCGATCCAAATAACGATTCCAACTAAAGCGGATTCTAACAAACGGGCGCGAATAAAGCTGCCCATTTGCTCCATTATTTGGTGCTGAAGGTACATCGAAAGTTCAAAATACGCATTTGGAACGGACGAAATCATTTTTTTATAAAACTCCTTGCCATCTAGAAGCATAAAAAAACATAAAAATGGCGCCAAAAAGATAACTGTAAGCGAATTCGAAAGAATCATTGGTAAATCTGTAAAAGCTGACTCTGCCATTGCTTGTATTTTCTGACTCAGTTCAAATCCGATTTTTTGTCGCGTTTCAACCGGCAAAAAAGTTAAAAAACCGGCTTCCCAGTTTTGCAGCATCTTCTGAGTGCCTTCAACGTATTTAGGTAGTTCCGCTTTAAGCGAATCGATTTGGGTACCAAGGGTTGGGAATACTACCAACGATAATCCGAAAAAAAACAGTGAAAAAAACAAAAAAGGAAACAACGTCGATAAAAATCGGCTCACTCCTTGCCTCTCGATAAAATCAACAAATGGTTTAAGCAAAAAGAAACCAACAAAAGCAAGAAACGTAGCCGCAAGTAGGTTTTTAATCCAAAAAATCAAAACGAACGAAAGTACAATGGAAACCAAAAAGAAAACTAATTTAATAAGTTTAATTTTTTTAAACGATTCCAACCTAGTTCCTTTGCAACGATTTTACGAGTTTTGCTGCTTCGTGCAGACGGGCGCCAATAACCTGTGAAATTCGAAATAAAATTTTTACCCCTACATCAGGGTGTTGGCTCATAATTTGAATCAAATCAGGCTTAAAAAAGCCAATCAGCTGGCTTTCTTCTTTAGCCGTAGCCGTAGCGATTCGTTTTCCATGTTCTTCAACTAAGGCCAGTTCGCCAAAAAAATCGTCTTCTTTAAGAGTCGTAATTCGATTTTCTTCATAAACTATATCAACAGAGCCTTTTGAAATAATATACATTCCTACACCAACTTCACCCTGCTTAAAAATTACCTCGCCGGGGTGATAGTTGCGCAGATGGGTAATGCTTTGAATAAGCGCCACTTCTTTTCTAGACAAGTCTTTAAATATTATATTTTTAGCCAAAGCATCGTTAATGCTCCAAGCACTGCGGTCTTTTTTAAAAATGTTGTCCCAATAAACTGATATATTCATAATTGATTACAAAATAATTTGTATGTCCTCTTTGTTTAACCAACCAGAATAATTTCCGGGAATTTTGGCTTGCACCCATTCATTCTTTATAATTCCAATATCGACTTCAGTGCCTTCATTCAATTCTATAATTTTACTTTGATCAGCGCCTGGCGCTATTTTTAATTCTACTTTTTCTTTTATAACGATAGCCCTTGGGGTCAGATGGTCCCAAGTTTTTAAAAAAAGCGTGCCTACGCAAAGAAGAAAAATCAAACTAAATGCAAGGGAAACCAAAGATACGGGTGGCGCGGCGGCTTCGTCATTTGCAGATTTTTTTAGTAAGCTCAAATATTTAATCCACTGCAAACCGGCAACTAGCAAAGTGAGAGCGGTGATGGCAAAAAGAAAATTCAAAGATAATCCCGTCAATACCGCTTTTCTTAAGCTTTCAAAATCGGTATCTTTGGTTGAAAATGAATTGGGACTCATTTTCGAGCGCACAAATGCCACGCCCTTTTCGGCTTCATCAAAACCGGGATCGAGCTTAAGTGCTTTCAACCATAACGCCAAAGCTTTTCCTTTTTGATTCAATTCAACATAAACCAACGCAAGATTATTTAAAATGGCCACATTGTTGGGTGATTCTTCCAATGCCGCATTTAAAGAAACCTGAGCTTCTCCGTATTTTTTTTCTTTGTAAGAAGCAAGACCCTTTTCAAAATTGGTTTGGGCAAAGCCCAAAGACCAACTGAAAGTCACCAAAACTAAACTGTTCAAAAAAATTCTCATACCTGGACTCTCACTTTTATTACGCTTATTTCATGTAATTTCAGAATGTAGCCGCTTTTTTTAGAAATGGCCAGCACTGAAACACGACTTTAACCTAGGTTTTGTTACATTACCTCTCTAGTAGCACGAATCGTTTTAGAACCATAATGTGAAGTCTTGTGTCATCACTTAAACGGTCTTTTTGGCAGGGCAAAGTGTTTCAGCGTGAAATTTCAATTTATTACAATTATACTGAGGGCACACGGAATTTCCTCAGAGAGATGGAACAATTCCTAAGGCATAAACAAAGGATTTTTATGGCACTCGTTGGAAATCAAATTAGTAACTCACAAAAAATTAATCAACTTATTCAAGACTTAACTACTGAAGTTGAAAAAACAAATCAGCAAATTACTGGCATCAAGTCCGCTTCTTCGGAATACCAAGATAATTCAAAAAAATGGATTGAACAAGCAGGTCAGTTTCGAGGCCGCCCACTTCATTATCCCTATGTGGGCAGCGGTGCTGGCCGAGGGCCGTATGTGGAACTAGAAGATGGCAGCGTTAAGATGGATTTGATAAATGGAATTGGAATCCATTTATTTGGACATTCTCATCCGCGAGTGATCAAAGCGGCCCTTCGAGGCGCCCTAGCCGACGTTATCACGCAAGGAAATTTGGAACCAAACAAAGAATATGTGAACTATACTAAAAAGCTTGTAGAGCTGGCCGCTAAAAAAAGTTCAATAAAATATGCTTGGCTTGCGACTTGCGGAACCATGGCAAATGAAAATGCGTTAAAATTATCTCGGCAGAAAAACACGCCGGCGCGAATGATATTAAGTTTTAAAAATGCATTTGCCGGACGCTCGACTATGATGGCCGAAGTCACTGATAACTCGGCTTACAAAGTCGGACTACCTGACTACAATGAAGTTTTACGTATTCCGTTTTTTGACAAAAAAGACCCCCAGTCGGGGGACAAATCACTTCGTGCGCTCAAAGAGCACTATGAAAAGCATGGAAAAAATATTAGCATTTTTGGCTTTGAACCTATGCTGGGCGAAGGTGGCTATATGCCGGCCAATCGTGAATTTTTTGTTCCACTATTGGAGTTTTGTAAATCCCAGGGAATAGCCAATTGGGCCGATGAAGTTCAAACGTTTTCAAGAACCGGCGAACTTTTCGCTTTTGAAACTCTAGATATTGGAAGTTACGTCGACATCGTTACCATCGCAAAAACGGCTCAAGTGGGGGCTACCCTTTATACCGAACCATACAATCCAAAGCCCGGCCTGATTGCGGGAACTTTTTCAGGCTCGTCCGTTGCAATGTCGGCGGGAATGGAAATGTTAGACATGCTTGTAAATGAAAAGTACTTGGGCAAAGACGGACGCATCATGCAAATTCACAACGCATTTGTCGGTGGCCTAGAAAAGTTAGGATCAACGACGTGCAAAGGCAAAATCGCTGATGCCTGTGGAATGGGTTTGATGATTGCATTTACACCATTTGAAGGAAAAAAAGAACAAGCAGACGTATTTTTGAAAAAACTATTTAACAACGGAGTCATTGGATTTCCGTGCGGTAAAGATCCTGTGCGCGCTCGGTTTTTAATTCCAGCCTGCATTCAAGACCAGGATATTAAGATCGCCATCGACGTTATCGAAAAAACATTATTGGAAGGCGCGGTTTAATTGGCCCAAATGGAATTTGTCCAGGCATGCCGGGAATTTATATCTATCGATAGTACGCCCACACAAGGTTCGATGAAAGCAGCCGAGTTTGCGGCGGATTTTTGTCGATCGCTAGGGCTCAATGTAGAATTACAAATAGAGACTTCGTCACTTGGAGACGAAGCCAATATTATTGCTCGGCACCAAAATGAACGCCAGGGACTAGAATTGCTATTGCAAAATCATATTGATACTGTCGATCCCGGTCCTTTTCATTTGTGGTCTATAACGGGTAACAACCCATTTGATGCTACAATCGTTGAAAAAAAAATTCATGGGCTGGGCGTTGCGGATGTAAAACTAGATTTTTTGTGTAAGGCGCGGGCCATGGCGGTTTTTAACGATCGAAAAACTAGTTTTAAATTGCCCCCCGTTTTGGTGGGCACCTACGGCGAAGAGACAGGTATGATGGGTTGTTTAAAACTGATTCGTAAAAACAAAGTCAGTCCCAAGTTTGCCCTCATAGGCGAACCAACTAATCTTAGTTTATCCACAGCGGCCAAAGGGTTTGTCAGTGTTGAAATTATTATTCCCTTTTCTGATGACGAAATTATTTATAGAAACGACCACAATTTGCGGGAAAGCACGTCGACACAAAGTAAAGTGTTCCATGGTACGTCCGCCCATTCGGCTCATCCGCACCTGGGGGATAGCGCAATACTAAAAATGTTGGATTATTTAGAAATGATTCCGGAAAGTGTTGCGATTATGGAAATCGATGGTGGCAATAATTACAACTCGGTGCCAAGTCATGCTTTTTTAGAACTTGATTTTACGGCAGTTGGCAACCCGGTGAATTCAAAATTAAGATCTATTTATAGCGCAGTCAAAAGCCTAGAGCAGGAATTTAAAAATCATTCTGATTCGGCTTACTCGCCAGAATACCCGACCTTAAATATCGGATTGATTAGAACCCATCAAGACCACATTTTGATGAGCGGCAGTTGTCGAATTTTACCTTCAATTTCACAGGATACATTTGATAAATGGATGGCATTTTTGAGAAGTTCGTGTGCTAAAAATGACAGTCAGTTTCGCATCACCGATTACAAGAAGCCCTTTAGTTCCCCGGAAAATTCGGTATTCACCAAAGGGTGCCGTGATATCTTAAAAACATTGGATTTATCAACAGATCTGACTTCGCTTTCATCGACAAACGAAGCCAGCTTGATTTCGCGCCTAAAAGTGGATTGTCTTTGCTTTGGCCCCGGCAAACGGGAAAATAATATTCATACCCCCAATGAACATGTATTGATTGAAGATTTAGAAAAAGCGACTACATTTTATACCAATGTGATTGAAAGGTTTTGTTTATGAGTTTCATTGTTCGCCCGGCAGAAGTAAAAGATATTTCGCAATTGGTAGATTTAGCCAAGCAGTTTAATTTACTTAATTTGCCTGGAGATAAAAAGATTTTGACTCAAAAAGTAGAAACCAGCATTCAATCATTTAGTGGTGGATTACCTAAAAACAAGTCAGAGTATCTTTTTGTTATTGAAGACATCGAAGAAAAAGCTGTCGTCGGAAGCTCGCTGATTCTTGCTAAACACGGAACGGATGAAATTCCTCATTATTTTTTTAAAATATTAAAACGAAACCATTTTTCAGAAGATTTAGGAACAGGGTTTATCCACCAAGTTCTTAGATTTCAACTAGACACCGATGGCCCAACAGAAATTGGTGGCCTTCTTGTGGATAAGGCCTACCGTCGCAGGCCCGAAAAGCTAGGTAAGCAAATAAGCCTATCTCGGTTTGTTTACATGGGATTAAATTTGGATCGATTTGAAGACCGCGTTTTGTGCGAATTGACACCGCCTTTAACAGAAGAAGGACGCAGCGAATTTTGGGAAGCTCTTGGGCGACGTTTTACTGGACTACCTTATCAAGAAGCCGATTTTTTAAGCCAAACACACAAAGAATTCATACAGAGTTTATTTCCAGAAGATGATATCTATTTGGCCCTTTTAGATTCCAAAGCACGCCTTGTTTTGGGTCGCGTTGGAGAGGCGACAAAACCGGCTCAACATCTATTAGAGAACATTGGCTTCACTTATTTAGAAGAAGTCGATCCTTTTGACGGCGGCCCCCACTATGGCTGCAAGACCAAGGATATTTTGCCAATCAAAAAAGGCAAATTCGCCAGAATAACAGAATTTAAAGATCCAAAGTTTCAAGAACGCAAGTTTATTGGAACTCCTGGCAAATCATTTCGAGCCATGGTCGTCGCTTGCGACCAAAGACAAGACGAAATTGCTATTCCATCGAAAACACGAGATCTTTTAGAAATAGATACGGATCAAGACGTGTTTGTAACAGCTTTTGATTTAGAAAAAAAATGAGGGCAACATGAGTTATAAAGGCGACTTTATCAATGGCAAGTTCAATAAAGTTGAAAAAAAAGACGGCGAATTTAAAGACATATCGCCAGCTGATTTAACTGATTTAGTAATGACCGTTCCTTTTAAACACGATCAAGTTGATGAAGCCGTTAGTTCAGCTCGAAAAGCCTATAAAAATTGGGCTCATACGCCGATTGAAATGCGCAAAGAATATTTACTACGATTAAAAGAAATATTTATGTCCAACGAGGCCGAAATTGCCAAAGCAATTGCCCGCGACACCGGAAAGCCCTTGTGGGATTCGACAACCGAGGCAAAAGCTTTAGTAAATAAAATTGATATTACTGTGAATTTTTCAAGCAAACTGATTCAAGACGAAGTAATTCCAAACGCCCTACCACAGGTAGATGGGGTTATCCGTTACAAATCGCGAGGTGTAATGGCGGTTATTGGACCGTTCAATTTTCCGGCGCATTTACCAAACGGTCATATCATTCCAGCACTCTATGCTGGCAACACGGTGGTATTTAAACCATCGGAACAAACTCCTTTTGTGGGTCAACTGTATGCAGAATTAGTTGAAAAAGCGCAGTTTCCAGAAGGCGTCTTTAATATGATCCAGGGCGACGGCGAATCTGGCCGTAAACTGGTTAGCCATGAAAACGTGGACGGAATTCTTTTTACTGGGTCTTATGAAGTTGGCTTAAAAATTAAACAAGAAACCATGACCCATTATTGGAAAATTTTGGCTCTTGAAATGGGCGGAAAAAACTCCACTGTCGTTTGGGATGATGCCGACATGGATAAAACAATATATGAAACATTAACAGGCTCCTATTTATCCACCGGCCAGCGTTGTTCAGGCACCAGTCGCATTTTTGTTCATCAAAAAATCGCTGACAACTTCATTGAACGATTTTACCAATCAGCAAAAAAGCTAACTATTGGCCACTGGTCTGAAAATCCGTTTATGGGTCCGCTAATTAACGCCTCTGCAGTCGAGAAATATATTCGATTTCAAGAAATAGCCAATCGTGAAAACTGTGAACAAATGATGCGTGGAAAATCTTTAGATCTAAAAACTAAAGGGTATTATGTGACGCCTTCAATTCATTTGGTTAAAAAATATGATCCAAAATCAATTTATCAAAAAAGCGAAATTTTTGGACCCAATGTTGCGATATACACCGTATCAGATTTCGATGAAACACTAGATATCGTCAATTCAACCGGCTATGGTTTGGTAATGTCTTTGTTTACAAAGGACAAAGCTTTGTTTCAAAAGGCATTAATAGATGCCAAAGTCGGGTTGCTTAACTGGAATCGAACGACCAATGGCGCTAGTTCAAAGTTGCCTTTTGGTGGCTTAGGTAAATCCGGCAATGATCGACCATCTGCACATTTTGCGATTCAATATTGCACAACACCTGTTGCAAGCCTTGAGGACCACACTCTTTACGACGAATCAAAAAATTTGCCAGGACTTACGCTTGTTAAGTAATCCAAATATTACATTTAGGGAAACGGCTTTGAATGAGTAAACCAAAACGTGTTTTATTTTTAGGTTTGTTTTCTTTTGTTTTTGCCGTTTGTTTATTGGTCACCTATTTGTACTGGACATTTATATTTACAAAATCCAGCCTAGCGCCAAAAGAAGTTGTGTATGAAGTAACACCGCAAAAATCGTTTATGGCAATAGCGAAGGAACTCGAGTCGCAGGATTTAATTAAAAATGCGCAATTTTTTAACGTTTATGCGCGTTTGACCAGACTGCGATCAAAAATCAAAGTCGGCGAATACGCCCTCAACACACAAATGCGACCGAGCGAAATTTTAAGCACATTGGTGTCAGGTAAAAGTATTTTTCGACCATTTACAATCCCTGAAGGTTATAATATTTTTGAAATTGCTGAACTTATTGAAAAGAACAAGCTAGGCAAGCGAGACGAGTTTGTAAAATTGATGTTTGATCAAAACTTTATTAACGAACTGCGCACTGAAAACCTTATTTTTTCCAAAAGTGCAACGAGCCTTGAAGGATACCTTTTTCCAGAAACCTACCAAGTTACCAAGTACATGGGGCTCAAAGACATCGTGCGCGCCCAAGTTCGACTCTTTAGAAAAAATTTCGATGACGTAATGAAAGACAAAAAAATCACAAATTTAAATGATGATCAAATTTTAACTCTTGCTAGTATTATTGAAAAAGAAACTGGAAATGCAAAGGAACGCCCATTAATTTCTTCAGTTTTTCACAATCGAATCCATAAAAAAATGAAGCTACAAACGGATCCCACTATTTTATATGGCAAATCTGTTCTGTCGCGCAAATTGGAAATGAATATCACCCGAGCCGACCTTACTGCTAAAAACAATCCTTATAATACTTACGTGATACCTTTTTTGCCTCCGGGGCCGATTTCAAGCCCTGGACGCGATTCTATTTTAGCCGCAATCGAACCCGCTCAGACGCCTTTTCTATTTTTTGTAAGTCAAAACAACGGGACAACGCGATTTACAGAATCTCTAGCAGAACACAATAAAAATGTTCAAGAAACTCAAATAGATCCCAAAGCGCGCGAAGGAAAATCGTGGCGAGACCTAAAGCAATAAATGAAAAGTCGAATTTTTAGTTTTACTTCTCTTTTATTCTGTTTAGCAAATTTTGGTTGTTCGACTGATCCGATCGGAAGCGCTAAATTAAATTCTGAACTGCCGCCGTCTAAATGTTCTTTTGTTGGTGGCTTTGACAGTGGCCGATCGAAATTCCCCTATTTAAATTCCTGTGCTGGGCCAGCTGAGGAAGATTTTTTAATCGGCTACAGAATGGGGCGAAAAACTGCCTGGGTGGATGAAACTATTGAGATTGAAACTCACAATTTGCAGTGTTTACAAAAAGAAAATGAATTGAAATTTGTGGGAACATTTTCGCCCATTCATTTCGACACGGATTCTTCCGATTCTAGACTTCATCAGGAACTAACAGGACTCGATTGCCCTTCTATTTTTCTGCGAACAACATTTGAAATGGCTCAGGCAATTGCCGATGCCAGAGCCTCACGCGACGAGCTCATAATAAAATACTCACGAATATTGAACCTGCGCGAAGCCATTGCTAAAGATACTTCGAAAGCCAATGGTCTGATAAGGGATTACGAAGCACAAGGCCCAGTTGACACGTTAGACATCAATTTGAATTGGAAAGACTTTATTAAAAAAAAGGGCGGTTTACAAAACTTGGAAGATTCCACAAAGCAACTTTTATATCAGGAGATTCCAAAGCTTCCGACCTTCCCAAATGAACTGCTAGCGGCAGGAATCATTGGTTTTGGGTTTGGACACTACAAGCAGGGTCGATTTCTATCAGATGGATGGAAGTACGCTCTCTTAGATTCCGTATTGCTGGCAAGTTTAATTAGTGGTTTTAATCATCACGATGATGTTATCTTTAACCAGGTCCTTGGAATTATCGGCATTCCTATATCCCGAGGTTTTCAGATTTTAGATCTGCACACCTATAATCTGGATTCCCATGTCGATATTGAAAACCTAAGGACTATGGCGTCACCAGCACGCCCCCAGTTTCAAGCAAATTGGAATTGGTAATACAGTTCGATCCTTTTAAGGTCTGAGTGCAATGGCAATATCGAGGTTCACTTTGTCGTCAACTCCAATTGAAAAAGGTCCGAGCTTCAAAGGCTTTACAACCACGCCAAAGTCATTCAATGAAAGTGAAAATGCCGATTTTATATGATAGGAAACAGCTTCGTCTTTATCGACAGTTTTAGTCACTTTGATTTCTATACCATGGATATCCTTAGTGAACCCATGAAAGGACACTCTAGCGGTGACTAATACAGGGTACTCGACATTTGGATTCATTGTCGCAGACACCGCGGATTTTTCAATTTGCATAAACTTAAAATCAATATCATGAAACACAATCGCATCATTGCCCTGAGGAGGCGTTTGGTTGGCGGCATTACAAACATGGTCCTTTGGAAATCGAGACTGCGCGTAGTCTATGCCCAAAGCTTCGCGCATATGGCAATCACGAGTCGGGTTACCTGTCGACATAGTGGCAATAGGAACCCGAATATCAAGCTGCTTTAACTGATCGTTTTGATCGATGATCGCCAAGCCTTCCATTTGACTGGCAGACCCCTTGTGCACACCGGCCGTGTAGGCAATCGAAAATTTAAGTCCAGAGCTAGACGGTACAGCTGAATCCATTACCGCGTGATAGGATCTGTCCACTTGCCCCAAAGACAAGGAACTAATCATAATCGTAATCAAAATAAAAATAAACTTAGCAAGATATCTCATACGGTCCTCCGACGTGCACACCTTACCTTTAGGGGCACTGGTCAGTCTATGCCTGATTGTAACACTCAAAAATTACTCAAAAATTATCTCATTTTGACTATTTCAATCCTACACATGTCTAGATTCTAGACAGTGTCTCATTTTGAATCGCACTTAAGTTGTTGGAATCTTGTTGGAATTTCAATCTCAAAATGACTGTCTCTGGCACATGTCTCGCAATGATAAAAAAGCAAGAAAGTAATTCATAAGGAGACATTTATGAAAACATTATTATTGTCATTAGTTATCGCATTCACTGGTTCACTTTCATTGGCTTGCCCTTTGGCGCCTAAGAATTTCACTCAATCAAGCGGTGCTCTGGTAAAGCACGGGACTCCTCAAGCGGGTACAACAAGCGGTTCCGTTAGAACTGGCGGAGATATTAAGTAGTCGTTAGTTCGTATAAAAATATTAGAATATTTTAGAACTAAAAATTTTAAAATATTCTAGTATATTTTTTCATGAATTAAATTTTAGCGACTGGCTTTGTCTACGACATTTGACGACGTTCCACTAAACGTGTCTTTAAAAAAGCGTTTGGTAGAACCAACGCCTGATTCAATAACTACGGCGCCGCCCTTGGCTGCCATGCGGATATGCTGCGGAACCGATGAAGAGTAAAACCACTCGGTCACATGCCGCTCTATCGATTTGCCGTTGGTTTCAATTTGTATTACACCTACAAAAACAATCGAGATTACAAAATAACGACCTACTGTAAACAAATCTCCAATCATGTCCAACCTCGTTCTATATTAATTTTTCAAACCTACATCGAATCTTTCATTTTTTGGTGAGACCCAATTCTGTAACCGACGCCCACTAAGGATTCTAAAAGCGTATCCTTGGTAAACGGCTTTTCTAGAAATCCATCCATGCCATTTCGCTTGGCCATTTCAATAATTCCTTTATTGTCGATCGTAGAAACACCGATCACTTTAAGTTCTGGCCAAATCTGTTTCATTTCCGCTAAGGCCTCGACCCCTGATTTTGAAGGCATCACAAAATCTAAAAATATCACGTCAGGAAGGGTGCGTTTTATCAGTTCGATCGCCTCTAGACCATTGTAGGCAGAACCCACGTGTGTAAAACTTTCTTCAGGCAATACGTTTTTAATAATTTCATGAATAAAAGGTGCATCGTCTGCAATTACATATCTTACCATCTTTATATTTTGAACTAGGACGCGCCGGATTTCTAATTTTTCTGATTAATCTAGACAAAAGCAGTATCGGATAGATTGTGGAATTGACCCTTTATTGTTTAAACGCCAGCATAAATTGATGAGATCAATACGCATTTCCCAATGGTCGAGTTTATTGCTTGGAATTCTAATTAGTTTTCATGGGCTTGCAAAAACGCCAGCGTATAAAAATGAGGAAGACGCTGTATTTAAAATTAAGTCGGCTTTTATTGAGCCCTTCTCGGACAACGTTAATCTCATTTACGCCACCAAAGCCGAAGCTAAAATTAAATCTTTGATTGAAACCGACAATCAGTGGGAGCTCGCTAAAAATAAAAAAGAGGCCGATGTCGTTGTTGAATCACGCCTGACAAAAAACCCCAAGTCTTATACGTTAAAAATGATTTTGAATTTTAGAAACTCCATAAGCATTCAAGACAGCAAAGAAATTGAAAACATTTTTGAAACGGAAAAAATACTCGGTCATTACGAAGCACTTTTTTATGCTCTAAAATCACGAATCCCGTATCAAGGCGTAGTTTTAAGTCGCAACCAAGACCAGGTAACAATCAACCTGGGAGCCGCTCACGGGGTGGTCGCCAATCAAGAGGTGCTGGCGATTCATATTGCAAAACTCAATTTGCATCCAAAAACCAAAGCTTATTTATCATCGGAAAAGATAGTGATTGGAAAGATAGTTCTGACCAAAGTAGACGACTACTTAAGCTTTGGAACTATTCTTTTTGAACGTGAACCACAAATTTTGAACAAAGGAACAAAAATTGAATTTTCGAAACTAGACAAACCATCTTTAGGTTCCAATCCGCGGCCTACTGAAGATACTATTGCAGGGCCGTCTGATTCACCAAAAGGCGAGTGGGTTCCGCGGCCTCCTCCTCAGTACGGTCAAATATCAATAATGGGCGGGTTAATTCAGTACACTCAAAATATTAATTTCCTTGGAGCAGGCGGTAAGACGATTTCACAATGGTTAACTCCAACCATAAAAGCGTCTGCCGAATTATGGCTAAGCCCTGAGTTTCACTTGGAATTCTTTATTCGACAAACGTCGTTTAAGGTTTCTAATCCTATTGAAGGGTCCGAACCTGGAAATCTAAACATGAGTCTGAGCCAGTACCAAATTAAAGGTAAATATAACTACGAACTAGACGGCTCGCCCCGGTCTCCAAAGTTTCAAGTAGGTTTAGGAATTGGCTCTTTCCAAGCGTTGGCCGATTCATCAAGCCCGTTAAGCATTTCAAATCTAAGTTATGGCGGATTACTACTTGGGTTTAAAGGAATGTTTTCAGTCTCTGATGAAAATCCGATTGATCTAGGATTGTATTTTAACTATTTCATCACAAAGACACTCAGCGATTCGGCCGGGGCCGATTCCAGCGGAGTTCAAATTAATGATTTTGGTGCGATCCTAAGATATAATAAATCCCTGAATTTAGCGTATGTCTTTGAACTTTCGTTTGAAGCGTACGGTTCTGATTTTGTTACTACGACAGGATCTCGAGCAGACCCGGCAAGTAATGCTAGTCACCGTTTAACAACGACCTTAGCTGGTATTGAATATTCATTTTAATTCCACTCCTGAATATAGGTATAATATCGGTCAGAATTAATGCAATTCCTGAATTTGTAGTATTAGAACTCAATTCTAGTGGTTCAAAATTAAAAAGGCCGGCGTGGTGCCGACCTTTTTAAGTGAGAACAGTTTCTGTAATCCGAAGATTACATCATGCCGCCCATACCACCCATTCCGCCCATTCCGTCGTGACTGCCGCCACCACCGCCTGAATTGCCTGAATCTTTTTTAGGAGCTTCAGCAATCATAGTTTCAGTAGTTAGCATCAAAGACGCAACAGAGGCCGCGTTTTCAAGTGCGCAACGAACAACCTTAACTGGATCGATAACGCCTTCTTTGATTAGATCAGTGTATTCATCACTGTATGCATTGTAACCGAATGAAGCTGATTTATTTTGAACGACTTTATCCAAAACAATTGCACCATCAAGCCCAGCATTGTGAGCTATCTGTCGCAAAGGCTCTTCGCAAGCACGCTTAATGATCTGAGCGCCCCATGATTCGTCTTCTGAAAACTTAGATTTATCAACTTTTAAAGACGCGCGAACTAGTGCAGTTCCGCCACCAGCAACGATACCTTCTTCAACAGCAGCACGAGTTGCATTCAATGCATCTTCTACGCGCGATTTCTTTTCTTTCATTTCAACTTCAGTTGGCGCGCCTACGTGAATAACAGCAACACCACCAGAAAGTTTAGCTAAACGCTCTTTCAATTTCTCTTTGTCATAATCAGAAGTTGTTTCTTCAATTTGACCTTTAATCATTGATACGCGGGCTTGGATGTCTGCTTTCTTACCAGCACCATCGATGATTGTGGTATTGTCTTTATCAACAACAGCACGTTTAGCCACACCAAGATCAGCAACGGTAGCTTGTTCAAGCTTACGGCCCATATCTTCAGAAATCAAAGTTGCGCCAGTCAATGAACAAATGTCTTCAAGCATTGCTTTTCTTCTATCGCCAAATCCGGGAGCTTTAACTGCACAAATGTGAAGGATACCACGTAATTTATTAACAACCAAAGTTGCTAATGCTTCACCGTCAACATCTTCAGCAATGATCAACAATTGTCGGCTTTGTTTTGCAACGCCTTCAAGCAATGGAATGATATCTTTCATTGATGATACTTTTTTATCATAAACTAATACGTATGCGTTTTCTAAAACTGCTTCCATGCGTTCAGAGTTAGTTACAAAATAAGGAGACAAGTAACCACGGTCGAATTGCATTCCTTCAACGACAGTCACTTCTGTTTTAGCAGTTTTTGACTCTTCGATCGTGATAACGCCTTCTTTACCTACTTGATCCATTGCATCTGCTAACATTTTACCGATTTCTTTATCGTTGTTTGCAGAAATAGATCCTACTTGAGCTACTTCGTTAGAACCCTTAACAGGTTTTGCCATCGCTTTAAGTTCAGTAACGATAATGGCTACTGCCTTATCGATTCCGCGCTTTACTGCCATTGGGTTGTGACCAGCAGTTACGATTTTAGCGCCTTCTCTGTAAATAGCTTGTGCCAATACAGTAGCCGTTGTTGTTCCATCGCCGGCTTCGTCATTAGTCTTAGAAGCAACTTCTTTAACCATCTGAGCGCCCATGTTTTCAAACTTATTTTCTAATTCGATTTCTTTAGCAACAGTCACACCATCTTTAGTGATTAGTGGCGCGCCAAAAGATTTTTCGATGACAACGTTGCGACCTTTAGGTCCCAAAGTTACGCGAACTGCATTCGCAAGGGTGTTCACACCTTTTAAAATTAGATGTCGTGCATCTTCTGAAAAACGTAATTCTTTGCTCATATTTATATTCTCCTAATAAAATTTAATTAATTAATAATTCCTAAAATATCTTCTTCGCGCATCATCAAATACTCATGGCCTTCAAGCTTAAGCTCAGTGCCCGCATATTTGCTGAATAAAATTTTGTCGCCTGATTTAACTTCAAGAGGAAGTACTTTTCCATCTTCAGTCACTCGGCCTTTGCCAGTAGCCACGATTTGGCCACGTTGAGGTTTTTCTTTGGCTGTATCTGGGATAAACAAACCGCCGGCGGTTTTTTCTTCTTCAGCCATTCTTTTTACCAAAATACGATCGTGTAATGGTCTTACACCGATTTCTTTGCTCATTATTCCTCCTAAGACATTGTGAACGATTACTTTGAGCCCGCATTAAACTTCGGGAAAGCAAACGCTATTAAGTTTTTTCAGTTCGTAAGTAATATGATTCGCCCTTCGGACGTGTCAAGGTAAAGGACTAAAAAGATTTAGTTAGGAGCTTCAGATATTCTTATGTTGTGGCGCATTAGGCTGGCCTGTGGCCCTGAATAGACAATGGTTTCAGCCTAGTGTACTTGGTCCGATTTTTCCATGGCAGTTGGACCGACTGACGGTCCTGATTTCACCGAAGTTGGTGCACTGCCATTTGAAGGAAACATGGAATCCGCGTAGGCCTTGATTAGTTGGTTAACCTCATCAGCGGTCATTTTTTGTGCGGCCTCTTTATAGGCATCGGCTTTGTTGTCTTGCTTTGTTAAATAGATCGCAAAATAGTCTGTTACGCTCAGCTCTTGAGCGACTTCCAGAGAGTAAAGATCGTTTTTCAGAACAGCTTCAAGCTTTTCAACATCGATATCTTTTGACGGCACTGGTTCAGAGCGCTGTAAAAACTGTTTATTCAGTTTTTTATATTCGATTTGAGCTTTTGTAATCGTCACTTTTTTGATGGCCAATTGGACCTTCTCATTTTTCCACTCTTTAAAGCTCTTTGCAACCCCAAGAGGAGCTGCTTTGGCCATCAGGATATTTACAGGGACGGTCGGAGATACCAACGCGTTAACAGCAACTAAAGGTAATGCGCTAGCGGGTTTTTTAGGCAAAGCTTGGCTAAACAATCCAACTGTTACAATTAATACACCTGTAAAGATTCTGTTCATTTTCAATTACCCAATCGAAATCACATGATTTCTTCTAAACTAATTAACAATACCCGTGCCAGAGAATAAAACCTACTGGGTTTCAATGGCGTGTTAGTCGGGTCTAAAACTTTAAATTTCTGCCAAATTTGCGACTTACGGTTACATTTAAGGCCAACTATGTATTTGAAATAAATATAGGAAAGTAGGACATTTTTTGGCCTTGAGTTGTGTTTGTCAGAGCCGATCTTGACCGATTTCACATACCCAATTAAGACTTTCTCTTAGATGTCTTCCATTTTTCTAAATCTCCTTGTAGCGGTCCTTTCCTGTCTGTCATTGGCTTTTTGTACTCGCGTAACGTCACCGGAGCCTAAGCAAATACAATATGGCGGGGCCTGCAATGACGATTTTTCTAAGGCTTACGAGACACTTTTAAACTTACCTGAGAATTCTGAATTCCAAAAGGCCTGCGATGATTTCTATTCCAAATTCGGGGATGTAAAATGCATGGCAAAATTAAATGCCGTCGAACTACGACTTCACACGACCGATTTTGATAAAAAGTGTGGAAAGAATCGAATTTCTGAAAAAGGAAAATCGGACCCTTCTGCCGAGCCAACAGTAATTAAAAATGGAACTAAATCTCTGTGCAGCAGGGACCTTACAACTTTCATTTCTGACAAACAGAATGAATTTAATAAAGCGTCGCAAGATATTTTTTCTAATATCTATTCTGATGATCGACTATTCGACACGGCATTAGCGAAAAAGAAAATCTGCAATCAGTATTTTTTCAATTACAATTACCTTGAATGTCCTCGAGACGGTAAAACCCTCTCGTTTAACGCCATTAAGCCATACTGTGATCAGTTTCAAGGCTGGCTACATGAACTCAATCTTAAAAGTCCGGCGAAATATTCACCTCAAGAGTTAAAACCAATTGCAAGTATGAGTTTGAAGTTTCATTTTATCAATCCAATTTTGCCGTTTTTTAAATCTACAGTGAAAATTAAAGATACGTACATTGCTGAAGGTAAAGAGTTACCTTTCAATGAAATTACTTCAAGTCAGAACTATTGCTATTTTGAAAGCGACCGAATTCGATTTGCCGGCGAACTTAAAAATCAATTGTATAAAGTGGACGTCACGATATTCAGCAAAAGTAGAGTTTTGTTCGCTTATAATTCTTTTAACGAGCGTTGGCGATTGGTCTGCCACGTAGCCGAGTTTTTCTATCTTGAAGAGCTTATGGAGACTCTTGGTGAGCACGTTTCAATTGTTGAATAGTTAAGCTGAATAGTTAGGTTGAAAAGCAACACTGTCTCAGAATGAACCGGTAATTCTTCTAGAGAGCCGGCCAACACGCCGTTCCATCGGGTGAGTTCAAGAAAAGACTTAAGTCTCCGAGACTTAGACCGATATCGAGTCTATAGGAGGCCCAATGAACATTAAGAATATATTTTTAGCGGTAATGCTTGTTTTCACTTTTGCTTTTTCAAACATGGCAGAGGCAAAGAAAAAAGGT
>JAYTTH010000235.1:0-6199 GCA_043745515.1 Pseudobdellovibrionaceae bacterium
GATTCCAAAAAATGGAATGAGTAAAGTTAAAAAAGCCAAAGAGGGAACTGTCTGAAATACCGAAGCCACCGAACCAAATAAGGGCTGAAGATTCTGAACACGATAGGAAAGGTAGGCCAATGGAAGACCAATTATCAAGGCCAAAAATACGGGAAAAACTACTAAGGCTAAATGTTCTCCGGTTGCTTGGACTATTTCAGAAACTATGGCTTTTGAATTTGACTGCGCTTTTACATTTAAGAATTGCGACGCCACTTCATTGAACGATTTTTTTTCTAGATCAATTTTGCTATTCAGATCGATCATTAATGATTCAGAAATAGTACCCTCTAGTTGCTTTAAAATGGCCCACTGATCTTGGTTTTTATTTCGCCATTCCATATTGGTCATTATGATCGCATCGTACTTCGTGAAAAATCCTAAATCATCTTCTAGAGCCATTAAGTCATATTGCTTCAACTTGGCATCCGTAGAATACGCCTCGACGACGTCTACCTTTTCGTTTTTAAGCGACTCATAGGCAAGTTGATGATCCATTTCGATAATTTTAAAATTATCTAAGTGGTAGGTTTTATTTAAATCAATCCAATTTTCTGTTCGGTTAGCAAATTCAGGTGTAAAGGCCGCTGTAACAGATTTCAATTTTTTAAATTCTGAAATTTTACTAATTTTATTTTTATTTGCCCATGCTTTTGAAACAGCCAAAGCATAGGTGTTGTTAAACCCAAGTGGATTCGATACTTCAAAGCCAAGCGGTAACAGACGATGGTTCATTTCTTCGATTGAAATAGATCTAGGCTCATTCAAAAACGCTTTTGAAACGCTTCCAGAATAATCAACAATAAGGTCTATCTCGTTATTTTTCATTGCTGATTCAGTAACTCCGGTCGCGCCAAGTCCCCCTAGGCGTTTGACTTCAAATCCATTTTTTTCTAGTTGAACAGCCAAAATTTCAGATAACAGGTAGCCTTCGGTAAAAATCTTAGATCCAATACGCGCAGCAGACTCGTTTTTAGCAAAGATAGTAAACGGGCTAAACAGCAATAGGCTAGTTAGAAAAAGTTTCATAATTCAACCCGTTGGCTTTGAATATAGTTCTGGCTAAATTCTGTGGTCGGGTTTGAAAAAAATGATTTCTTGTTACAGGCTAAATCTATCGCGCCATTATTCATTAGGACGATTTCATCTGATAATATGGAGGCTTCAACCAAGTCATGGGTAACGTGCAGAACCGTTTTTTGAAGGTTGCGAATAATAGAAATTAGATCTTTCATAAGCTGGTATTTTAATAGTGGATCAATACCGGACAAAAATTCATCAAACAAAAGAATTTTTGGATCTAAAAAAAGTGATCGCATCAACGCTAATCGCTGCCTTTGACCTCCGCTCAAAGTAGATGGACGTTTATCGATCAGATTGCGAGGGAAACGAGTCAGTTCACAAAGTTCATCAACTCGGTTCGATATTTGTTTTGCAGACCAGCCCAGATGAATGCCTTGAATTCCAATATTAGTTTTTGCATCCAGATGGTTGAATAGTCCTCCGTCCTGCAATACATAACCATAGTTTTCACTCTTAGTTATAGTGCCGCTTGTAGGCTGCAAATACCCGGCAACTAGTTTAAGTAAAGTGCTTTTGCCATTCCCGCTGGGTCCTAAAATGGTGTGATATTTATTTTCTTCAAAATTATGGGTGATTCCTTTTAGAATGGACGTAGTGCTATAGCTAAACGTAAGGTCTTTTATTTTAATCATAAATTCAAATAGTTTCCCTTAATATTTCATTAGCCTGTTTGCTTAGATAACCGCCAGCCATATATTGAATTATGCCTAGGGCTACTATAAAAACCGATACTGATATATATACTGAATCTTGGAGATCAAAAATATATTCAGTTTCAAAAGTGTATTTTAACGTTAAAATACTCATAAAAATACTAAAGCCAACTCCCAAAATTATTGAAAATAGTACGATTGTTCCATATTCAAATAACAAATTAGTATTGATAGATCGACCTGAAGATCCCAATACTTTAAAAAGGTTTATTTCCCATTTGCGGTCCTGAAGCTGGATGGAAATCAAAGATATTAAAACTACAAATCCGGTAATCAATGAAAGGTAAGCCATTAGTTCCAGAGATAATGTCATCTGATCAGAAACTTTTAATAAATCACGAATAAGCTGTCTAACATCAATTACAGAAACGTTAGGCAGTGCCGTGGCAACTTGGGATATTATGGAAGTCACTTCGGTGTCGTTAAGTGAATTTACGATTCCGACGCTGGTTTTGGGTGCGTCTTCTAGGACCCCAGGCCCAAATATTATGAAAAAATTCGGCTGAAAACTTGTCCATTTTACAGTGCGGAAATTAATAACCTGGCCTTTGACTTCAACGCCTTGAATATCGAACTCAATAATATCACCAAGCTTAATTCCCATTCTCTGCGCATATTTTTGCTCGATCGAAAGTCCCGGAATGGTTCCTTTGTAATCAGCAAGCAGTGGGCCTTCAGCAAGAGTTTCAGATTTAGAAAGCTCAGCGCGGAAAGTAAGATTGATTCCTCGATTTCTAAATCGGGCGTCGCGTTCTTCTTCGCGAGTTTTAAAACCATTAAAATCAGCTTTTCGCTCAAAAGGAACGTCATTTATTTTCAATATTCGACTTCGGACGATAGGCGATAGCTGAGAAATTTCTTTGTTATTACGTTTAATTATGTCTTTTAAAGGATCAATTTGTTCATCTTGGATGTCGAATAAAAAGAGGGAGGGCAATTGAGTATTTTTATTACTTAAAAATTCAGTTTTTAAAGAATGTTTCAATTGCGGCAACAAATTCAAAAGCAAAATCGCGGTTCCGATGGTTGCAAACAAAACCAAGGACGTGGACTTTCGCCGTTGCAGCGATTTAATTGCGTATTTGTAAACCCAAAAATGGAAGGGCATGCGTCCTAAAAAATATATAATGCCATGGCCAATTACAAAAAATAAAACGGCAAGGCCAGCAATGCTTCCTACAAAAACACTAGTCATGATAAACGATTTAGTCAAAAATAATGTTAGAAGTCCCATCAAACAGAGGGCCACTAAAAATGATATAAAACTTTTAGTGGACTTAAAAATTTCGGAATGCTCTTCTTTGAATAAGAGTCCTGGGGATACTTGATTTAAGGACTGAATATAAGGCCCTACAACGATCAAGCTAGCTATAAACGTCAACAGTAAAGTCAGACCAATGATCGAAGGCGGAATGGTTACCACTAACTCTTGTGTCACCAATGGGCTTATAATCCATTGTAAAAGTGGAATAAAAGCCTGAGACCCCAAATAGGAAACTAGACACACTAGAAAACTTAGAATCAAAAGCTGCACAACATAGATTTTCAATATCGAGCTGTACTCAAGACCCAAAGTTTTAAAAATCGCAAAGTCTTTGGTTTTTTTCCTAGCAAACACTTGGTACAGGTAACTAGCGCCAAGCCCGGCCAGTAAAATGGCAACCAGCGCGACCAGATTTAAAAAGTCAGTCAAAAATCCCAATTGCCTAGCGGAATCTTCCGATGCCGTCGTTGGGGTATCTATTTGAATGGCGGGATCGCTAATTAAAATAAATAGATCTTTTTGGATATTTGGCACCGAGTCTGAATTGTATTGATACAAATAGGTTTCTGTAAACGTACTTCCAAATTGAAGCAGTTTAAATTTTTCAATCCACTGACTGTCTAAAAAAATCCGAGGTGCCAGGCTAGCAAGTCTAAACGTTTGAGTCGCATCTTTTATCACGAAATCCTCAACGGTGAGTTCAAAATCCCCTAGTTTAAATTTACTACCAATATCTAACCCTAATATGCCTTTGAGCTCAGGATAGGCCCATACCCTGGGCTGATTAAAAATCGACTTAGCTGAGTCTTTTCCAACTGTAGATTTGGTCAGTGTGAGCTCGCCATAGAGCGGGTAAACAGAATCGATGGCTTTTACGGCCACCAATTGACTTCGATCTTTGATAGACACCATCGAGAAAAACTCGGTCACTTTAGATTTGGTATAAGAAATATTTTTGTCTCTTAAATAGTCTTCGACTTTTCCAAGTTCAAGTTCAGGAATTTTTTTGCGTGCACTGATTGCCAGGTCAGCAGATAATATTTGTTTAGAATTTTTCTTGGCATTTCGTTCGATCGCGGCTTGATAAGAAAGCACGGCCGTAAACCCAATAAAACCAAATGCCAGATTGCAAACGAAAATGAGACTCCATTTCCATTTAATAACAAGTTCTTTGATGGCCAATTTCAAAATAAATTTATTCATAATTTTTCAAATCGTCCTTGGGTAAGGCGATAAATGACATCGCAGCGTGCTGCGAGTTGTTCATTGTGGGTCACAAGCAAAGTGGTGGTTTGATATTTAGCGGTGATTTCAAAAAATAAACTCATCACTTTTTGACCAGTTTCTTGATCTAAGTTTCCGCTCGGCTCGTCAGCAAGAAGTAAATTGGGCCGCGTGATCAGGGCCCTGGCGATCGCGACCCGTTGGGATTCGCCGCCGCTCAGTTGCGACGGAAAGTGATTTGCGCGCGCTTTTAAGCCGACTTCATCAAGTAATGTCGTCGCGCGCTCGGTTGCGGTTTTTTCACTTTCTCCAAGAATTTCCAGTGGCAACATAACATTTTCTAAGGCGGTAAGATGTCCAACAAGATGGTATTGCTGAAAAACTATACTGATATTTTTAGCTCGAAACTGGGTCCATTCTTTTTCAGTCAGCTTGGTAGTGCTGACCCCATTGATAATGATATCGCCTGAGTCCGGGCTATCAAGTCCTGACATCAAACTTAGAAAAGTAGATTTTCCGCTGCCGGACTGACCCAGAATTCCAACTTTGTCGCCCTTTTTAACATTTAGATTTAAATTTTTAAGAATTTCTATCGTATTTTCAGTTTGTTTAAAACTTTTTTTCAGATTTTCTACTTGGATCATGGTGGTTACCTTTGGGAGTGGACGTCTGTTAATCGAGTTCTTTTTTTAAATAAGCATAAATTCCATCAGCAACGATTTGATGGCCTTTTTCATTGGGATGAATCCCGTCACTCAAATTTAATTCGGTTTTTCCAGCGACTTTTTCTAATAGGAAAGGCATCAGTTGAACATGATTTTGCTTGGCAACGTCGGCGTAGATCTTTTTAAATTTATCAGCATAGTCTTTGCCATAATTGGGCGGAACATAAATTTCCGCTAAGATAGTTTTAATTTCAGCAGCTTTGAGAATTTTAATTGTGTCCGTTAGGTTTTTCTTTACGCTGTTTATAGGCAATCCTCGCAGTCCATCATTGGCTCCCAATACGATGACGACAATAGCGGGCTTGTCTTTTGATTTAAGCAACCATTTGGCTCGACTTGGTCCCGATGCGGAAGTTGAGCCGCTGATTCCTGAATTGACGACTTTCCAATTTAGTTTATCCTGAGTGATTTTTTTTTGAATGATACTTGTGTAGGTGGAATCGTGTTCGACGCCGTAGCCTTCCGTTAACGAATCCCCAAGAAATACGATTGATTTTTCAGCTGAAATAACTGCGAAGGCAAAAAATACTATACCGGTGACTACCTTAAACATTGAAATTCTCCCGATCGCAAACAACTAGATTGAAAACAGCAAAAGTGAAAATAAAAAGACCTTTGATTATTCTAAAGATCCTTACGGAGTTTAGCAAAATCAAAGGTCAAATCAGTTATAAAACAGTATTTTGATAGGCACTATTTAATACCTAGGTACAGAACGAGGCAGGAATCTACTAAAAGGTAGTCTCCCGACCAGACTAGTAACGTCCGCCGCCTCCGCCACCGCCACGACCACCGCCGCGTCCGCCGCCACCACCGTATCCACCGCCGCCACGACCACCACCGCCGCCACCGCCGCGAGGTCGATCTTCTTGTGGACGAGCTTCAGAAACGTTCATGTTTCGACCGTTAAGGTCTGAACCATTTAGTTTTTCAATAGCTTGGTCAGCATCACCATCAGATGCCATTTCAACGAATCCAAAACCTTTTGATCGGCCAGTTTCGCGGTCAGTAATAATCTTTGCAGAATCCACGGCACCGAATTGTGCGAACGTAGAATTCAATAATTCTTCGCTTACTGAAAAAGCTAAATTACCTACATATATTTTCTTTCCCATTATTCCTCCTTACAAAACGTAAAACTTTATGGGTTG
>JAYTTH010000236.1:0-1703 GCA_043745515.1 Pseudobdellovibrionaceae bacterium
AATAAGACTCTCTATATATGCCGTCTTAGGCGCACTAGCAGACTGAGGCGTTCCGTTGTTTAATTCTTCAGTATTTGATCCTTTGTTTGGCATCCTGTCCTCTATCTGCTTAGAAACCAAGAGCCCCAACCCCGGTTAATCAGTTCAAATTTAATTGTCAGGGTTTTGTTAGGATTTTGTCAAGACCATACATAATAATAAATCAGGCAAGGCACTATGAATTAATTTTAACAACGCTCGCACTTTGGGCGATCGATCAACCCAACAGGTCTTTCAAACCCATCACATAGCTTTTGATTGGGCCTTCCGCTTGCTCTGCAAGGCACAGAGGTCCCATGAACGTATTTATCCGACCAATTATTTTATATTTGGTTTTGGCTCCACTTACATTACTAGTCAGTCAGTCTTATGCGTATGATCGATGGGATTCAAGCCCGGCCGACGCCAATCTTAAAAATGTGGGTTATTTTATTCCACCTAGCGCTTTGGCCGATCTTTATTTTAATTACCAAATTGTGAATCAATATTTTACTCCGCAGAAAAATACAAACCCGTATTTGGCAACCCCGGTTGTAATCCAAAGCTTTAAACTCATTATTTTGTCACTTGAAGACTATATTAAAGAAGAAAAAAAAGGCTCTATGATCCGCTGTGAAAAAGGGGCCGAAACCTGCAACCATTCATTTCAAGACACAAATGGAATCACAGAATATGAGCTTGCCACAGAAATCGTAAAAGCTTCTTATTGTTTTGGTACAGACCCTTTTATGGTGACGTCAAAAATTCGCCTAGAATCCAGATTTGATATGTCCGCTATATCATCAACAGGCGCGCTGGGTCTGACTCAGCTGACTACGATTGGTATCAAAGAAATTTTGGACCAGCTGGGCCATCGTGGTGCTAAGTTTGCTTTTGTGGAAAATAGAACTTTCTTGGTCGATGCGATCGAATGCTACTACGATCAAATGATTAGCGACGTTATGAATGACTTTCCTGCTATTCAAACCTATCGAATCGCTAGATCTGGCGATGACGACTACACTGGCGATACCATGCAGCTTATGAAAAACTGGATTTTACCCGCAAAAAATAAAATGAATTTATTCAACAAACGAAGATTTATCCAACGTCAGCTTTTTATGGGGCAAATTCTTTTAAAAATTTATCTCGCCTATTCAAAAAAAGTATACCCAAATCAGCCGACACTTAAACTCTATAATTCAGCGTTAAAAATGTTTAATGGCGATGCTATTCAAGTACAATACGCAAAAGATGTCATTAAGTTTTCTCGACCCGGTCCGATCTATTAAAAACACTAGTTAAAAAGTTTATTAACAGCAGTTCTGTCCACTGCCTTGAGATCAGAATCATTTACTATTTTTTTCTTTAATTCATCTTTAAACAAGTTTTCCAAATTAGGGCCTTTGTTTGCTGAATGAACACTGGAGGCCGCTTTTCTGACAGATAAATCAATAAACGATTTCAATATTATCGCGATATTTTTATCCTTCGGATCTAGAACACCCAGCACTGATGCCAAATTGTAAAATGCCAGCTCATTTGTTGAATCCAACGCTATCGCACTGACTAAAATGGCTTGAGCTTCTTTATATTTTTTCTTCTTAATCAGTCTCAGTGCTTCTACATTTTTTTGTGCTGATACTATTGACTTTTTACTGACTGGGATAAAAGAAAACAAAGCA